>NZ_MUFI01000026.1:0-49040 GCF_001996265.1 Salinivibrio sp. MA440 | reverse complement strand
GAGACGTTGCGATGGTGATACCACGATCACGCTCTTCTGGTGCGTTATCGATTGACGCGAAATCACGCGCAGCACCGCCGTATACTTTTGCAAGTACAGTACAGATAGCTGCAGTCAGCGTAGTTTTACCATGGTCAACGTGGCCAATAGTACCAACGTTAACGTGCGTTTTCGTACGTTCAAATTTTTCTTTAGACACGATCGTCTTCCTTCCTAGTTGTGAGTTAAGGGGCTTTGCCTAATAACTCAGAAGTCAGTGTTTGATGCCGGTGATCGCACCGGCATCAGGACCAAAATAATTAGCTACGCTCAGCAATTAGAGCATCAGCAATGTTCTTCGGCACTTCACCATACTCGCTGAATTCCATCGAGTATGACGCACGGCCTTGTGTTGCACTACGTAGGTCTGTAGCGTAACCGAACATTTCAGACAGTGGCACTTGGGCACGTACGATCTTCAGACCCGCTGGGCCTTCGTCCATACCGCCAATCAGGCCACGACGACGGTTCAAGTCACCGACAACGTCACCCATCCACTCTTCTGGCGTGGTTACTTCAACCTTCATCATTGGTTCAAGCATAACAGGTTGCGCGTCGTGTGCACCTTTCTTGAATGCCATTGATGCAGCGATCTTAAACGCCATTTCGTTGGAGTCAACATCGTGGTAAGAACCATCGAACAAGGTCGCTTTAACGTCGAGCACTGGATAACCGGCGAGTACACCGTTTTTCATTTGCTCTTCGATACCTTTTGATACCGCACCGATGTATTCGCGTGGAACCACACCACCAACGATTTCGTCAACAAAGACGAAGCCTTCGTTTGGCTCTGAAGGTTCGATCTTCAGCCATACGTGACCGAATTGACCACGACCACCAGACTGCTTCACGAATTTACCTTCAACTTTGGTGCTACCACGGATGGTTTCGCGATAAGCAACCTGAGGCTTACCAACGTTACACTCAACGTTAAACTCGCGACGCATACGGTCAACGATGATGTCTAGGTGAAGCTCACCCATACCCGAGATCAGGGTCTGCCCAGACTCTTCGTCAGACTCAACGCGGAAAGACGGATCTTCTGCCGCTAGTTTACCCAGCGCGATACCCATTTTCTCTTGGTCTGCTTTAGACTTAGGCTCAACCGCGATCTGGATAACAGGATCTGGGAACTCCATGCGCTCAAGAATAACTTTTGAGTCCATAGAACATAGAGTGTCACCCGTAGTCACGTCTTTGAGACCAACACCTGCAGCGATATCACCGGCGCGGATTTCTTTGATCTCTTCACGCTTGTTCGAGTGCATCTGTACGATACGGCCCAAGCGCTCACGCTTTTGCTTCACTGAGTTGTATACACTGTCGCCAGAGTTCACCACACCAGAGTAAACACGCATAAAGGTCAGCGTACCTACGAATGGGTCAGTTGCAATTTTGAATGCCAACGCAGAGAACGGTTCTTTGTCGTCTGCATGACGCTCAATTGGGTTACCGTCTTCGTCTTCACCTTTGATCGCTTTAACGTCGATCGGTGAAGGCAAGTATTCGATAACCGCATCCAATACCGCCTGAACGCCTTTGTTTTTAAACGCCGAACCACAGGTAGCTAGAACAATCTCGTTATCAAGGGTGCGCTGACGTAACGCTTTCTTGATTTCTTCTTCGGACAATTCGCCTTCTTCAAGGTATTTGTCCATCAGTTCTTCAGAAGCTTCAGCCGCTGACTCAACCAGGAAGTTGTGCCACTCTTCTGCTTGCTCTTTCAGATCGTCTGGAATTTCTTCATAGGTATACGTCATACCCATGTCTTCTTCATTCCAGTTGATCGCTTTCATTTTGATCAGGTCGATAACGCCCTTGAACTGGTCTTCTGCACCGATGTTCAAGTGAATTGGCACAGGGGTTGCGCCAAGACGGTTTTTGATTTGATCAACAACGCGCAGGAAGTCAGCGCCCGCACGGTCCATCTTGTTGACGAATACCATACGCGGTACTTCGTACTTGTCAGCCTGACGCCATACGGTCTCAGACTGAGGCTCAACACCTGATGAACCACAGAATACAACCACAGCACCATCAAGCACACGCAAAGAACGCTCAACTTCGATGGTGAAGTCAACGTGTCCAGGGGTGTCGATGATGTTTACACGGTGCTGTTTAAACTGCTGATCAGAACCGGCCCAGAAAGTGGTGGTCGCCGCAGAGGTAATAGTGATACCACGCTCTTGTTCTTGCGACATCCAGTCCATGGTCGCGGCACCGTCGTGTACTTCACCGATTTTGTGTGACAGACCTGTGTAAAACAGGATCCGCTCGGTAGTCGTGGTTTTACCGGCGTCTACGTGAGCACAAATACCGATGTTACGGTAGTGCTCGATAGGGGTTTTACGAGCCACAATAGTATCCTCTTGCTAAGGTTAACCTTAGAAAATGGGTTTGGCGTGCTCCGAACGGAACACGCCATGAAGGCATTACCAGCGGTAATGTGCGAACGCTTTGTTCGCGTCTGCCATACGGTGAACGTCTTCACGTTTCTTAACAGCAGTACCTTTGTTTTCTGATGCGTCTAGCATCTCGCTTGCTAGGCGCTGAGCCATAGATTTTTCACCACGCTTACGAGCGGCTTCAACCAACCAACGCATAGCCAGGGCATTACGACGCACTGGACGTACTTCTACTGGCACTTGGTAAGTTGAACCACCTACACGGCGAGATTTCACCTCGACCGCTGGGCGTACGTTTTCAAGAGCTTGTTCAAATACAGCCAAGTGCTCTTTACCAGAACGCTCAGCCATGATGTCTAGAGCACCATAAACGATTTTTTCAGCAGTTGACTTCTTACCGTCAACCATCAGGATGTTTACAAATTTTGCCAGCAATTCGGATCCGAACTTAGGATCTGGAAGAATTTTACGCTGACCAATTACGCGACGACGTGGCATGGATTATCTCCGTTGTCTTCTTCAGGTTTTATCCAAAACTTTTCAGTTTTTTCAAAATTCAATTGTTTGAGTGTTTGGCCTTACTTAACGGAATCCATTAAGACTTAGGACGCTTCACACCGTACTTAGAACGACCTTGTTTACGGCCGTTAACGCCTGCACAGTCAAGTGCGCCACGAACAGTGTGGTAACGCACACCCGGCAAGTCTTTAACACGACCGCCGCGGATCAGAACAACACTGTGCTCTTGCAGGTTGTGGCCTTCACCACCAATGTATGAGGTGACTTCAAAGCCATTAGTCAAACGTACACGGCATACTTTACGCAGTGCGGAGTTTGGTTTCTTTGGAGTAGTAGTGTAAACACGAGTACATACACCACGTTTTTGTGGACACGCTTCCAGCGCAGGCACGTTGCTTTTCGCAACTTGCTTCAAGCGTGGTTTGCGGACCAGCTGGTTAATAGTTGCCATTAAATAGCTCCTGATATTACTTAACGTATAAGTGTGAAAAATCTAGCCCCAATACAACAGGGACGCGAAATTTTAGGCGTCGGGGTATAGGGTGTCAAGATTTATACAGAGATCTTTGCATTGTTTGTTTTTCAAGCAGCGCGCAGGGGGCGTTTTCACGCTATACAGGCTAGGGTATTACCATGTCATTTGCGTGACATGCTCGACGCTCAAGCTCACTAATTTGTTCATCTCAATCATCACCGCGCTGGGATGAAGCTTATCGCCGAGTCCTCGAGCGTGAACATCATCACTGAGCAAATAAACAACATGATTCCCGGTAAATAAGCGCGTCGCCCACTCGCTTTTATCTACTCCCGCCAGTACCGCATCACTGATTAGTACAATCACACTGTCCTGATCGATGTAGTTTAAGCACAACGTTAGCGCTTGGTCACGATAGGGAGACGATTTCACGATATGAAGCACGTCGACTCCTTAAAAATGTAGTATACGGTCGCACTCTGACAACCGCTTTTTGACTTGTTCAAGTGCCAGAACTTGAGTGGGTAAGACGGTCTCGGCGTACTCCAGCCCACGAGATGCCAATGAAGCGCGGCACACATAGATGTTCTCAACGTCACACAGCGGTAGCATTTTAAAGCTGGCAATGTAATCGCGGCTCAGGATCTGTTGCGGTTGCTGACCCGCTATAAGTTGTAGAACCCCATCACCAATAAAAAAAACCGATAAGGTATCGCAAAACGCCGAGGTAGCGAGTAACGCATCTAGCCCTTCTCGACCGCTCGCCGACCCGTGGGGCGATGTAGAAAATACAAACCCTATTTGCATGAAGCCCTCTTAAAATTGCATCACTCGGTCAGCGGTTAACAAAGCGTCAGCCAATGCGCCTAAGCCTGCCTGAGAGAATCCTTCTGCCAAGGTCGCCGTCGATAATTGATGCTGCGTCGCTTCTTGCTCACTGATAATCCCGCGTCGTAATGCCGCGGCAACACAAGTTTCCAGCGCAACACCGTGATCATGCGCCAACCGCTGCCACGCTTCCACCAAATCAAATTCATCATTTGCAGGCACTGTGGTTGCGACGCCATTCAGTACACCTTCTTGATAGAAGAAGACTTTACTCACCTGGTGCCCCGCCTTTATTGCTGCACAGGCAAACTGATAGGCGGTGCGTGCCAACTGTGATCCATACGCTGGCTCAGTCACGACTAACACATAACGCAGACTCATGATTCGATCTCTTCTGTTTTGCGCTGTCTAACGTAAAGATAGACCGTATGTTTCGAGATATTGAGACGAGATGCCACACGATGAATGGCATCTTTAATATCAAAAATCCCTTTGTCATAGAGCGCCATGACTATCTGACGGTTTTTAGTGTTATTAGACACCGTTTTATCGGCATTGACTTCTTCAACTGTCCGTTCAACGGTTTGATCCACCAGCTCTTCCACGTCACTGGCAAAGTTTACCGACGAGGCCGCTTGTTTGGCGAGATCATCCGGAATGAAGGCTTGTAGTACCTGTGAAAAAGGCGCATCTAAATTGATGTTGATACACAATAGCCCGATGATACGATTATCGCCATTGCGAATCGCTACCGTGATCGACTTCATCAAGGTGCCACTTTTCGCTCGGGTAAAATAAGCCCGTGAAAAATTACGCTCTGAGCCTTCAATATCGCGCAACATCCGCAGCGCAAGATCGGTGATTGGCGATCCCACTTTTCTACCCGTGTTTTCACCATTCGCGATCTTGATCGCTGATTTATTTAAATCGTCTAATGCGTGCAGCACGATTTCACAATGTTCACCGATCAGCGCCGCAAGCCCATCCACTACCGCCGCATAAGACCGCAGAATAACACTGTCTTGTTGATTCAATGGATTAGACTCAATGAGCTCATTTTCCGTCATCACGTTCGCGCCAAAGCCTTCTGTCGGTACCACGTACGCCTATCCTTATTCGACCGTCAATGTAAATGTCTCTGCGCACAGTTTAACAGAATTTAAGCCTAAAAATGCAAAAAGCCCCGGCGATGCCGGGGCGGAGATTACACAGTCAGACGAGGCTGTCGTTTAGCCTTCGCTCGCCGCGTCTTTTTTGGTATCGTCTTTTATTTCAAGCAGTTCAACATCAAACACTAGGGTTGAGTTGGCAGGAATCGATGCGGTATCTTGATCACCGTAAGCCAACTCAGGTGGCACAACAAAGGTAAATTTAGAGCCAACAGGCATTAGCTGCACACCTTCAGTCCAGCCTGGAATCACGCGGTTAAGCGGGAAGGTAGCTGGTTCACCACGATCGTAAGAGCTATCGAACTGGGTACCGTCAGTCAAAGTGCCTTTGTAGTGAACAACCACGGTATCTTCTGCGGCTGGCTTATCGCCCTCACCCATGCTATCCACTTTGTAAAGTAAGCCAGAGTCCGTTTCTTTAACGCCGTCTTGCTGGGCAAAGTCAGCACGGTATTTTTCACCTTCCGAAATCGCGGCTTCTGCTTTCTCTTTGGCTTGCTGTTGCGCCAGTTTAGTCACGCGCTGATCAAGCGATTGCAGCGCCGCTTGCGCTTGCTCATCGGTCAGTTTTGATTCCCCTTGAAAGACATCTTGCACCCCTTGAAGTACCACCTCTTTATCAAGCTCTAAGCCGATGTCTGCCTGTTGCTCTAAGTTAGCGTTGAGGTATTGGGCTAAAGACGCACCGATCGCGTAGGCTGCTTTGTCGTCATCGTTGGCAAACGTTGCTTCTGCTTGTTCGGCAGCTTGATTGGTTTGCTCTACTTTAGCGTCGTCTTGTTGACAGCCGACGGCAAAGGCAACGGTTGCCGCGAGTAGCGACATCTTCATTACTGATTTCATTGGGTACTCCGTTGATGACAAGGATAAATCCTCGTATGGTTGTTACTGACGCATCAACAATGCGAAAGCCTGATTCTATCAATATACTCGTGGTTATATGGCTGCAAACACTGGAACTCAAGCATGATGCCCAAAATCCGCCACATTATTTGCATTTTTATAGTTATTAACAGCTTAACCGGTTGTTGGCAGTCTGGCAAAGAAGCCCAGCGCTGGTCAATCCATCCGGAAGGGGCGACCAGTTTTAGCCTCAGTCGTGACGGCCGTTTTGCCCTGATCGCGTCTGAAGAAACGGATATTGTCCTGTGGGATCTTGTCACTAATCAGCAGCTAGCCGAACTCGGTGCGCAAGATCCGGACGCCAATCCGGTCGTTGTTAGTCATATTTCCGATAATAAGCGCTATGCCATTACCACAACAGCACAAAACTTTGCCGTCTGGGACCTCGCCTGGAGCCAAGCTCAAGGGTTATGGTCCATTTCTGAAGGCATCATACGCGATGCCGCGATCAGTAATAACGGTGAAAAATTGGTGCTAGCGTTGTCGAATGGAAAAGCACTATTTATCGACTTAGGCACGGGAAGGCGCTTAGAGTTCCTCGCCCACCGCGATAAAATCAATGCAGTCTCGATTTCCCCCAACGGCGCCTATGTGCTCTCAGGTGGCAATGACCATCACGCCTACTTCTGGGATACCCAGTCTGGTCAGATCATCAATGACTTTGCTTATGATCGGCGAGTAAAACAAGTCGCCTTGCATCGTGAGGGGAAGTACGCATTTGTCTCTGACGGTGGCAACCGCGCTGTGATTTGGGCCCTACCCAGTGGCGAGAAAGTCAGTGAATTGGATATCTTTGCTCGCCAAGCCATTTATGTCAGTGCCCGGTTTTCCGATGATGGTACCTTGCTAGCCACCGGTTCACCGTCACAACGGGTCGAATTGTGGGATGTGAAAACGGGTAAAAATATAGGTCGTTGGCAAGCATTGGCCCAGCCAGATACTCGCCCACCCAGCGCAGTGGTGTATGATGTAGCGATTGATCCAACTGGACGTGTTATTTCAGGTACCTCGGCCGGGATTGCCCAAGCTTGGTTAACCGACGCGCAATAACGAGAGAGCAATATGAGCGAGATAGATAAGTTACAACAGCAAATTGATGATCTTGAGTACAAAGTGGCGTTTCAAGAAGACACGATCGACCAGCTCAATACCGCATTGACGCGACAACAAGGTGATATTGAGCGCATGACGGTGCAAATCCAGTACCTTGTCAGCAAGCTCCAACATGTTGAGCCAGAGAATATTGCTAGCCAAGCTGAAGAAACACCCCCCCCGCATTATTGAAACCACACCGTATGCGTGACGATTAGCGCGCGGTCACGACGGCCAAATAAAAAAAAGGCGCCAAACGGCGCCTTTTATTCGATGGTACTCATTACCATTTATCTGTCGTCGTGATTAGTGGTCGTGGCCACATTCTTCACCGTCTTGGTGAATGTGCCCATGTGAAAGCTCGTCTGCAGTGGCTTCACGCACATCAACGATTTCCACTGAGAAGGACAGGGTTTGGCCTGCAAGCATGTGGTTGGCATCAACAACAACTTCATCGCCTTCAACCTCAGTCACTTCGACTGGGATCTGGCCTTGGTCGGTTTCAGCCATAAAACGCATACCAACTTCAACTTGATCGACGCCTTGGAACACGTTAGCCGGTACACGTTGTACCATGGCTTCTTGGTAGTCACCGTAAGCTTCGTCTGGGCCTACAGTCACTTCAAAGTTCTCGCCTTTTTCACGGCCTTCCAGCGCGCTCTCAAGTCCGACGATCAGGTTACGATGACCGTGTAGGTATTGGAGAGGCTCTTGTGCTGTTGATTCATCAACAAGTGCACCGTCTTCATTTTTTACTTGGTAAGCCAGGCTGACTACCACATCTTTTGCAATTTTCATGCTCGCTCCGAGACCGGAAGGTAAATGGACTGCCGATGATAACGGATCCCCTACTCCGGTTTAAAGATCCCAATGACATTCTCTGCCGACTCGGCGCCAGAGTGTGACTGTTGTGCCGATTCCGGTAACCGACTATCGTGGTAATCGCAGCTGACACATTCCACTTTGTCAATGTTATTCTCACGCCACACTCGCAATGTATCGCGTTGTTGGCACGACGGACAGGCAGCGCCTGCGATAAAACGTTTTTTCACATCAACACCTTATTCGTCTCGATTCCAACTTTGATGCCGCTCACTATCACCGCGCATTTCTCGGTCAAAAATTTCTTCCAGCTCTTTGCGCGCTTCTTTAACTCGTGATGCAGTCGCGACATCTTGACTGTGCTGAGGCAATAAATCTTCCAGCACCCGCATGTCGAGTTTACGGAACAATATTTCTGCGCGTTTCGCTTTGTACGGGTGCATACCTAGGGACTCTAACGTTTGCCGCCCAAGATCCAGCGCGCCCAAAAAGGTTTCCCGAGAAAACTGCTCGACACCGTGCGCCATCAACTGATACGCCTCGACACGACTACGCGCACGCGCCATTACTTTTAGATTAGGGAAGTGATGGGCACAAAGATCAACAATCTCCATCACTTCGTCTGGCGAATCGGTACAAATCACGATCGCTTCAGCCGTCTTTGCACCAGCGGCACGTAATAAATCGAGTTGCGTAGCATCACCATAATACACTTCGTAGCCATAGCGGCGTAGTAACTTGATTTGAGTCGGATCACGTTCCAGGATGGTCACCCCAATTTTATTGGCGAACATCAAGCGACCGACGACCTGACCAAACCGACCAAATCCGGCAATGATGACTCGCGAGTCAGTCTCAGTGAATGGCGCTTGCGGAGGCAAGGATTCAGGCTCGTTAAAAGTACGCGCAAACCAACGCTGCTGGAGCGAGAGAATTAACGGCGTAGTCATCATCGACAAGCTCACGACCACAAGCAAAAAGGCATTTAATTCTTTATCCAGTAGCCCTTGGCTACGCGCGGCAGTGAAAATCACAAAGGCAAACTCTCCCCCCTGACTGAGCAATACCGCCATTTGACTGCGCGCCTTGGGCGCGACACCAAACGCACGCGCCAGTCCATACAGTAAGCAGGCTTTACCACCGACTAACGCAGCCACGGCACCGATGATCGCCCAGGGATATTCCAGTAAAAGCCCTAAGTCGACCGTCATCCCGACCGCTATAAAAAACAGCCCGAGTAATAAACCCTTAAAGGGCTCAATTGCCGTCTCAAGCTCATGGCGGTATTCACTCTCAGCCAACAACACCCCGGCTAAAAACGCCCCCAGCGCCATCGATAGACCAAGGCTTTGCATGGCCAATGCAATCCCGATGACCAAGGCAAGCGCGGTGACATTAAACAACTCGGTGACGCCACTCATCGCGATCAGACGAAAAATAGGGCGCAAGAAAAAGTGACCGCCGGCCAAGAGAGCGCCAATGCCTAAAAACATCCAGAGGACATCAAACCAACTGCCTGCACTGCCACCGGCCAACGCTGGGATCACAGCCAGTATCGGGATCACGGCGATATCTTGAAATAATAAAACGGCAAATCCAGATTGTCCGGTTTCGCTGCGCATTAAGCGTTGGTCTTCGATGATTTTCATCGCAATCGCGGTAGAAGAAAGTGCCAGCCCCGCCCCGATCACCACGCCTTGTGGCAACGTGAGCCCAGCGAAGACACTTAATGCCCCTATCACGACCCCGGTCAGCACCACTTGGCTACCACCAAGGCCGATAATGGGGCGCCACATTTTCAATAGCTTTTTAGGGTTAAGCTCCAAGCCAATCAAAAACAGCAGCAGCACCACACCAAATTCGGCAAAATGCAGGGTTGAGTCGACATCATCGATTAAACCCAGCCCCCAAGGGCCAATCACAATGCCTGCTACCAAGTAGCCAAGCACCGAGCCCATCCCCAAACGCTGCGCCAAAGGCACCGCAATCACGGCTGCCAATAAAAAGATAAACGCGATGAGCAGAAAGCTATGATCCACGATGTGCCTCCTGCTTCGCTAAAGGGTTAGCCAACCAGTCCGCATAGAGTTCAGCAAAGGCATTGCGATCAGCATCGGTGACGCGGCGCGCCCAGTGAAGAACTAAAGGTGAGACCCAGTGCATGCGGCATAACGCCGCCGTCAGTTCAAAAGGTTGCAATAACTCCTCCATGGAATATTTGTTGTAGCCGATTTTACTGAACGCTTCTGCTGCTCCACCTGTGGTGACCACAAAACGACATGTTTTTCCCGCTAACGCATCCCCCCCTTGCCCATGAGCAAAGCCTTTTCCGAGTACCACATCAATCCACTCTTTCAATAACGCCGGGCATGAGTACATCTGTAGGGGGTGTTGAAACACCAACACATCGACGTCAGTCACCAACGCACGCTCGTGATGGACATCCACCACAAAATCCGGATAAGCGGCGTAAATATCATGCACTGTGACATTCGCCAGCGGGCGTATCGATTCGAGTAATCGGCGATTGGCGACCGATTCATCCGGATCAGGATGCGCCACGATAACAAGCACCTTGGGAGGGCGTGGGTTGTCCTTCTTATCTTGAGGCATACGCTTCCTTGTCGTTATGATTGGCCAAGCACACAATCTGTTCTTTATGCCATGTTTTTAACTTTAACATACAAAAAGGCCAACCCCCCTGTCTAACCACTCGCGCCACGGGGTGGAATTTGGCAATCTCCGCATCAAGCTGGTATAACGACCGCGCAACGTGCATACATCAACCCAAGACAGACTGAGTAATCATGATTCGCTTCTCCGACATTCAATTGCTTCGTGGTGGTAAGCCCCTGCTTGACCACACCTCTGCCATCATCGCACCCGGCGACAAAGTCGGCTTAGTGGGTAAAAATGGCTGTGGCAAGTCCAGCCTGTTTGCCTTGCTACGCCACCAACTTTCGCTTGATGCAGGGCACTATGATTACCCCAATCAATGGCAAGTGGCTTGGGTGGCACAAGAAACCCCCGCATTGGATAAAAGTGCGCTGGAATATGTGATTGATGGCGATACCGAATACCGTGAGCTGCAAGACGCGCTGCGCAACGCTGAAGCCAAAGATGATGGCAATGCAGTGGCGTTGTTACACGATAAGCTCGATGCGATTGGCGGCTATACCATAGAGGCGCGCGCCGCAAGCTTGCTGGATGGATTGGGATTCAGTCAGACGCAAATCCATTGGTCATTAACGCAGTTCTCTGGGGGCTGGCGCATGCGACTTAACTTGGCACAAGCTTTGTTATGTCGCTCAGATTTACTGCTACTCGACGAGCCCACCAACCACCTCGATTTAGACGCAGTGATGTGGCTAGAAAAATGGTTGCAGCAGTACCCGGGAACCTTGGTCTTGATCTCACACGACCGTGATTTTCTTGATCCTGTGGTCAATCGTATCATTCATATTGAGCACGCTAAGCTGAATGAATACACCGGTAACTACTCGGATTTTGAAAGCATGCGCGCGCAAAAGTTAGCACAACAGCAAGCGCAATATGAGAAGCAACAAAAGCAAGTTGCTCACATGCAATCCTACATTGACCGTTTCCGATACAAAGCCAGCAAAGCCCGCCAAGCGCAAAGTCGGATAAAAGCGCTGGAACGCATGGAAAAGGTGCTACCGGCTCAATACGATAATCCATTTAGCTTTACCTTTTTACCCCCTGATGCATTGCCCACTCCCATTCTTATGATGGATAAGGTGGCCGCTGGCTATAACAAAACGCCAATTATCGAGAACATTCGCCTTAACTTAGTGCCTGGGGCGCGCATTGGCCTGTTAGGGCGTAACGGCGCGGGCAAATCAACGCTGATCAAGTTATTGTCGGGCGATTTGCCGGCGATGGCTGGCGAGCTAAGCTACTCTCAAGGGGTGAAAATAGGTTATTTTGCCCAGCATCAACTCGATACCTTACGTATCGATGAAACGCCGCTCCAGCATCTAAATCGCTTAGCACCAACTACTGCCGAGCAAACCCTGCGAGATTTTCTCGGACGGTTTGGCTTTCAAGGTGACAAAGCGTTGGAAAACATTGGCCCTTTCTCTGGCGGCGAAAAAGCACGTTTAGTCCTTGCATTGTTAGTTTGGCAAAAACCGAACTTGTTACTGTTGGATGAACCGACTAACCATTTGGATCTCGACATGCGCCAAGCGTTAACGCTCGCATTGCAATCCTATGATGGCGCGATGGTGATCGTCAGCCACGATCGCTTTTTATTGCGTGCGACAGCCGATGACTTGTATTTGGTGGACAAGGGCGCAGTGCTACCCTTTGATGGCGACTTAGACGACTATCACCGCTGGCTGACCGAACAACAACGCGCTGATCGTGCGGAAAACAAAAAGCAAGCCGCAGACGAAAAACTTGCCCCACAGCAAACGCAGTTAGATCGAAAAGCACAAAAGCGTCGTGAAGCCGAATGCCGAAAACAAACGGCGCCACTACGAAAAAAAATTGACCGTTTAGACACAAAGATCGAACAACTTTCTGCCATTATCGCAGAAGCAGAAAACCAATTAGCGGATCCCGCTATTTACCAGAGTGACAACAAAGCCCGTTTAACGGAGCAATTGCAACGCCAAGCCGATGCAAAGTCGACGCTCGAAGAGGTGGAACAAGAATGGATGGAGCAACAAGAAGCGCTAGAAGCCCTGGAGGCGACATTCAACCAACACTAACGCCTGGGATGGCAAACGCCGCCGATCTTTGGCAGTTTTGTTTGCACCACTATGCTAAGCAAGAGGTCAAACAAGCCTGCCTTAAATTACAAGACGAGCACCAAGGCAATGTGAACCTTGCTTTGTTGCTCGCTTGGATTGAAAGCCACGGTTACGGGCTTAGCCCCGAGAGCCTCACCCAGCTTAAGCACGCCTTGAGCCGGTCTGAACATTTGCTGATCGCTTATCGCCATCTAAGACGCGATCTCAAGCCACGCGTGGGAACCGGCCAATATAAAAAAATGCTCAACTTTGAACTCAGTTTAGAAAAGTTCCAGCAACAAGACTTGATTGAAGTGCTTAATCGTCAATCCTGGCTCACACAAGCCGCGTCTCCCTTGGCCTATTATTGCCGCCAGCTATCCCCCTCTGCCCGAAATCTCTATACACCACTACGGGTAGACCGGCCTACAAAAGAGGATGGAGCAGACGATGATGACACCCTTTAATCCCATTCCAACTGCCCGTAATGCGCATCTGCAAACCTTACTGCCACGCCTGCTGCGCCGGCAACCGCTTTTTGCGCCTATTTGGCAAGCGTTTGATCTGCCTGACGGTGACTTTGTCGATCTTGCATGGACGCATCATCCCGAAGTAGGACAGCCTATTATTGTCTTGTTTCATGGCCTGGCAGGAAGCTTTGATAGCCCTTATGCCAATGGATTATTGGCCGCTTTTAAACAGCAAGGCTGGTGCGGTGTGGTGATGCATTTTCGCGGTTGCAGTGGCCGTCTTAATCGCGCGCCGCGGACTTATCATTCCGGCGAAACGGAGGACGCTCGGGCATTTTTGACCTATTTACGCCAGACCTACCCGAACAATGAGATTGCCGCTGTGGGAGTCTCTTTGGGAGGAAACATGTTGGTGCGCTACCTGGCCGACTATCAGCATGATCCGATTGTCAGTTGTGGTTGTGCTATTTCTCCCCCGCTCGATTTAGCGGCGTGCTCGACCCGTATTCAACAAGGGTTTTCCCGTGTTTATCAAGCGTATTTGCTACGGTCGATGCGACAAACCTTATCGGAAAAACTTACCCGACACCAAAAAGTGGGTCGGTGGCATGCTGGGGAGCGGCCAAAGATTAAAACTCTGTTCGAGTTTGATCAAACGGTCACCGCACCGCTGCATGGCTTTGACGATGCTCAACACTACTATCAAAGCTGTAGTGGTTTATCTGTCCTTGACGCTATTACGGTCCCACTTGCGATTATCCATGCGAAAGACGATCCCTTTATGACCGACGCAGTGATCCCAACCTCGCCTCTGCCCGCGAATATTGACTATCAACTGAGCGAACATGGTGGGCATGTTGGTTTTGTTACCGGCAGTTGGCGCCAGCCACAGTTCTGGCTGGAGCAGTCGGTGCCTCACTGGTTAGCCTCACGCCTTTGCTCGTCCCGTTAAAAAAGGACGCCACGCAAAGCAAAAAAGACCGACGCACATTGATCTACTGCATTGTGTTGAATGATTGGGTAAAATGCGAGCTGATTCACAATATCAGCATCAAGCACCCTAACGTCTCAGCCATAAATCAACAAAAGGTGATGTAGTATGATGGTTCCTTGGCAATCGGTCCCTGAGGAAACACTGACTCGTTTAATCGAGCACTTTGTGTTACGGGAAGGAACCGATTATGGTGAGCAGGAAGTCAGCTTTGCACAAAAAGTGGCGGATGTTCGCCAACAACTGCAATCCGGCGACGCCGTGATTGTGTATTCTGAGTTGCACGAGACAGTGGATATTCGTCGTAAAGAAGCACTCAGATCTTAGCATCGCTGTACGCAATAAACAGCGATACACATTCAGACTGAATGACAGGGCGCGTCATGTCGGCTAAACACCCAATCATCGCGGTCACCGGCTCTTCAGGAGCAGGGACCACCACCACATCCGAAGCATTCCGTAAGATGTTCCAGATGATGAACATCAAAGCGGCGTGGCTAGAAGGGGACAGTTTCCATCGCTTTACGCGACCGGAAATGGACGTCGAGATCCGTAAAGCACGTGAGCAAGGACGGCACATTAGTTACTTTGGCCCCACCGCCAATGATTTTCCGCGATTAGAGCAGTTTTTCCGTGAGTACGGTGAACTCGGCACAGGCAAATATCGCCGCTACTTGCATACCTTTGACGAAGCGGTGCCCTACAATCAAATGCCAGGGACCTTCACACCATGGCAGGATTTACCCGACAATACCAACGTACTATTTTACGAAGGCTTGCACGGCGGTGTGGTTAATGGTGAGGTCAATGTCGCCCAACATGTCGACCTATTGATTGGTATGGTCCCGATCGTCAACCTTGAGTGGATTCAGAAGTTTGTCCGCGATACCCGCGATAGGGGCCACTCACGCGAAGCGGTCACCGACTCGATTGTGCGGTCGATGGACGATTATTTGCATTATATTACGCCGCAATTCTCACGCACTCACATTAACTTTCAACGGGTGCCGACGGTCGATACCTCCAACCCACTGAACGCCAAAGGCATTCCTTCGTTGGATGAGAGCTTTGTGGTGATCCGCTTTCGAGGGATGAAAAACGTCGACTTTCCTTATCTGCTGCAAATGATCACGGGGTCTTTTATGTCACGGCATAATACACTCGTCGTGCCAGGCGGTAAGATGGGCTTTGCGATGGAACTTATCATCCGTCCATTGATTCAGCAGCTAATCGAAAAAGGCAAGATTGGCTAGGGCGTAGCGCATCTATCGTGTATTACTTCTCAAGCCGTGATCTTAGCCACGTTTTTGCCAGTTTTTTAGGCGGTTGGCCTAGATCAAAATCAAGAAATTGCTAACAAAAAAAGATACACTCTTGTTAACATACAGTGAGCTTGTAGCCCGCGCCCAGACTTCGTATTCTGTGCATAGATCTGGTGGGTTACCCCTCAGACAAAGATAGGACGTTGTTGCCGGGCAACACATGCAGAGGAAATAAGTTATATGGTTCCAGGAAAACCTCAAACAGACCCTACACTCGAGTGGTTCCTTTCACATTGTCACATCCACAAGTATCCGTCTAAAAGCACGCTGATTCATGCAGGCGAAAAAGCGGAGACCTTGTATTACATCGTGAAAGGGTCTGTCGCCGTTCTAATCAAAGATGAAGAAGGCAAGGAAATGATCCTGTCTTATCTTAACCAAGGTGATTTCATCGGTGAGCTAGGCCTTTTCGAAGATGATCAGGAGCGTACCGCTTGGGTTCGGGCTAAGTCTCCTTGTGAAGTGGCAGAAATCTCATTCAAAAAGTTCCGCCAACTGATCCAGGTTAACCCCGATATATTGATGCGTTTGTCCTCACAAATGGCGCGCCGTTTGCAAGTGACCAGCCAAAAAGTGGGGGATCTTGCCTTCCTGGACGTCACGGGCCGTATTGCGCAAACCTTGTTGAATTTAGCGAAGCAACCCGATGCCATGACGCACCCTGATGGCATGCAAATTAAGATCACACGTCAAGAAATTGGCCAAATCGTTGGCTGCTCGCGTGAAACCGTGGGGCGTATTCTTAAAATGCTGGAAGAGCAAAATCTTATTTCAGCCCATGGTAAAACCATCGTGGTATACGGTACCCGCTAATCACAGCGCTCTCTGTATTCCCAACCGACGCCCTGGCGTCGGTTTTTTTATCGCCGCTTTCTGGCAAGCGTCTGGATAACTTCTACACTCAAAACGATATTGTTAACACTTAATTAACAAGGTGTCGTTTATGAAAAAACTGATAACTGCCCTCACCGCCCTCGGCCTCGCTGTATTTTCAGTCCATGCCACGGCTAACACCACCATTGTCCATCCAGAACCGCGAGCTGGCTCGGCACTTGATCTCTATGCCATTGAGCTGATTGAATTTCTTGCCGAAAAATCAGGAGAATCTGTCACCTTACAAGCCTTTGACGGCCAAATTGGATCTCAATCTCGTAAGGTGGAAATGCTCAAGCAAGGCAAGCTCACCGTCGACTGGCTTGGTGCCGACCGTACACTGGAAGCTGAATTGATCCCCGTTCGCTATCCCGTGTTTCGTGGCTTACTCGGCCATCGCCTGTTTATTACCAATCAAGCCACTGAGCCCCAACTTGCTCAGATAAGTAGTGCGAGTGACTTGCAGTCTCTGACTATGATTCAGGGACAAGGTTGGGCCGACGTCAAGGTGCTTAACTCAGCGGGATTTCGCGTACGTGAAATATCGAGCTTTGAAAACATTTTCAAAGTGGTTGATACGGGCAGGGCCGATCTCTTCCCTCGTGCCTTGATTGAGCCTTTTAGTGAATTAGCCGAGCGGCCGCAATACGGTAACCTGTTAGTTGACCCACACCTGATGCTGATCTATCGCTTCCCAATGTTCCTGTTTGTGTCTCCGCAACATGCTGACGTCGCCGAGATGTTAAATGGCGCTTTGGCCGCAATACGGTAACCTGTTAGTTGACCCACACCTGATGCTGATCTATCGCTTCCCAATGTTCCTGTTTGTGTCTCCGCAACATGCTGACGTCGCCGAGATGTTAAATGGCGCTTTTGAAGCGGCGTATCAAGACGGATCATTTATCGAGTTTTTCAATAATGCGTCTTTAGTTAAGGAAACCTTTGAAAAGGCGAACATTGGTGAGCGTACTGTCATCCGAGTCGATAACCCGCATTTAAGCAACGAAACACAAGCGATTCCAGACACGTTTTGGCTCGACATCGAGGCCCAATAGACGACAAAAAAAAGGGAGCGTATCACACGCTCCCTTTTCCCATGATGTCGATAAGCAATGCGTGACGCACTAATGGGTGCTTTCAAAGATTTTGTCTGCCGAAGCAGCCACAAAACCTTGGTAGAGCTCACCATTGGGCAACACATACCGCTTAGCAAACTCGTAAAAGCCACCCGGGATGGTTTGCGTGCAATCGGAGAAAGAAACGGGCACGCGGTCAGCCATGGTAGAGGATTGCTCCAGATACACAGATGCATCCCCTTTGACTTCCCCACCTGACTCGTTAATCGCAAAGCCATTATCGCGCAATCGGTTGTTCACCGAGAGGCAATCATCATGCGTATTTAGCTGATTCACACTCACGGTAAAATGGTTCGCACCGTAACCGTGTGCCGCCACCCAAGACGCATATTCACTTTCTTCGGCAAGCGTTTGATAGGTTGCCCAATCAATATCCCATAGGCGGCCCTGATGGAGAAAATCGCTGCCTGTAAGTGACGACGCATCAACTTGTGCCACCAGCTTTTCAACAATCGCCTGAAGCGCGGGCGAGCATTGCTCGACCATCAACTCACTGATAAAGACTTTCGGCATCAAGGGATCGGGGTGCTCAAAATGGCAAGCATTGAGCTTTTTCGCTTCAAAGGTATAGTCACCTTTTTGCTGATACCCCAAGGCGAGAAATGGACGCGCGAGTACCTTTAGTCCAACCTTAGGCAAACCAAATGTCCGTAAGGCAATATGATCATTGATCAAAGGTTGCCCTTCCTCTAATAAGGCATGCACCTTATGTGCCGAAGGGCACAGGCGGTTGATGTAGTCCTGCCACAGTTTGTCGAATAACGCTTGGCCACTGTCCATGTTGCTCTCCTTAGTCCTGTTGAGTCGGTATACCGGGGGCGAACGTATCGGGAAGCATCACCTGCTCGCCCTCCATGGATGCCATGGGATAAGCACAATAATCTGCCGCGTAATACGCGCTAGGGCGTAAGTTCCCCGAAGCACCTGGCCCACCAAATGGCGCATCGCCACTGGCTCCGGTCAATTGACGGTTGCGGTTAACAATCCCTGCACGAATATGATCGAGGAAGTATTGCCATTCGCCCTCGTCTTCACTGATAAGGCCTGCCGACAAACCATAGCGGGTATCATTCGCCTTCGTGATCGCATCAGCTATATCCTGATAGCGCTGCACTTGTAGTAGCGGACCGAAATACTCTTCGTCGGGTAACGCTTGAATGCCACTCACATCTAAAATCCCTGGAGAAATCACCGCATCATGCTGATGTTCACACTCAATCACTGGCGTCGCGCCCAGATCAACAAGCTTTTGTTGTGTCGCCAGAATGCCTTCCGCTGCTGCCACTGAGATCTGTGCGCCCATAAACGGAGCCGGATCATCAAACTGACCGCCTACACGCACGGTTTTTGTCCATTGAGCTAGGCGCCTCAAGATCTTGTCACCCACTTCACCCTCAGGCAGCAGCAAGCGGCGCGCACAGGTACAGCGTTGGCCGGCGCTAAGATACGCTGACTGAATGATGGTATACACGGTGGCCTCTAAATCACCAAACTGATCACTGACCACCAAGGGGTTATTTCCCCCCATTTCAAGTGCGAGCATCTTATCAGGCTGACCGGCAAACTGGCGGTGGAGAATATGCCCCGTATTGGCGCTACCGGTAAATAGCAGTCCGTCGATGCCGCGCGCTTGCGCGAGTGCCTCACCGGTATTACGGCCACCTTGCACCAAATTGATAAGGCCATGTGGCAGCCCCGCCTCTAGCCAATACGCCAGTGTTTTCTCCGCCACTTTCGGCGTCAACTCTGACGGCTTGAATACCACACTGTTACCGGCTAAAAGCGCAGGCACAATGTGGCCATTAGGTAGATGCCCAGGGAAATTGTAAGGCCCGAATACCGCCATAACGCCAAGTGGACGATGGCGTAATACCGCTTGGGTGCCATTGACGTCTTTTTCACGTGAGCCTGTTCTTTCGTGGTACGCGCGCAAGGAGATCGCCACTTTGCCTACCATGGCCCCGACTTCGGTTTTGGTTTCCCACAAGGGTTTGCCCGTTTCTTCGGCAATGACCCGAGCCAGTTCATCGGTATTGGCTTTCACTATCTCGGCAAAGCGTTCCACCAGCGCTTGGCGCTCAGAAAAATCGGTATTGCGCCAACGCAAAAACGCGTCGCGTGCGGCGCTGACCGCTTGCTCCACTTGCGAACGACTCGCTTCTGCACCTTGCCAAATACATTGACTATCAAAGGGGTTTTGCGAGGTCATGATCTCGCCCTCGCCTTTCACCCACTCGCCATGAATCAAATGGCCTGCTGATTGCTTTGTCATTTTATCCCCCCATGGCAATCAAACGCAGTTGATCGCCGTTTTTTACATTCAATGCATCGGCAACCGCTGGGCTAATCACAACTTGATTGGTTTCGTGATCGATCGCAGCTTTCGCCGCGGTGGCACGGAAGCCAGCAAAATCGGTATTCGATATTAAATAATCCTGCGCGCTACTGTGCTCTCTTACGCGCGCTGAAGCGGTGAAAGAGTGACGTACAGACTCAATATTGGGGCGTAAGCATTCTACCGTTGGGCCCGCATCAAAGATGTCGACATAACCACGGCAAGAAAAGCCCTCTTTTTCCAACAAGCGTAATGCTGGACGGGTATTCGGGTGCACTTGACCGATAACTGCACGAGCTTCCTCACTCAGTAGGCTCACATAAATCGGCAATTTAGGCATTAAGTCGGCAATAAACCCTTTGGCACCAATCCCGGTGAGATAATCCGCCAATGTAAAGTCAATGTTAAAAAAGTTGTCTTTTAGCCACTGCCAAAACGGCGAGTTGCCCTCGTCATCCGACACACCGCGCATTTCGGCAAACACCACGTCAGCGAAGCGCTCTGGAAATTGCGCCAGCATTAGGAAGCGGCATTTAGACAATAACTTACCGTTTAACCCGCCACGAAACTCTGGACGCATAAACAGGGTGCAGATTTCTGTCGCCCCCGTGTAGTTGTTGCCAAAGGTCAACACTTCAACAATGTTGTGCACGTTCAGTTTGCGTGATGAATGAACCACCTTGGTCAGATGGTAACTGTAAAACGGGTTATCAAGACCAATGGCGGCTTCGATGCCCGTGGTCCCTGCGATTTCACCGGTTTCTAAATCTTCGGCGACCATCAGATATCCCTCTGGCCCCGGCTCTGTCACCTGTTTGGCAAAACTCTCAAGCGAATTATTAATCCGCCCCTGTAGCAAATCGGCATCGACCGGCAAGGAGGTAAATCCATGCCCGGACGCTTCCGCACACAACATCAGTGCATCAAAATCTGATGCACGGATCGGCCGAATAACTAACATCTCAAATCCCTCCGAGTGAGTCAGGTCGCTTATCCTGCGACGACCTTGGCAATCGCACGTTCTAGGCGTGCCATTCCTTCTTCAATATCCGCTTTGGTAATGACCAGTGAGGGAGTAAAACGCACCACATTAGGCCCGGCAACGAGAACCAATAAGCCTTCTTCGCCTGCCGCAACCAAGATATCGCGTGCTCGGCCTTCCCAGTCTTGGTTCAGTGCCGCACCGAGTAACAAGCCTTTGCCACGCACTTCACTGAAGATGCCATATTTATCATTGATCGCTTCTAACCCGTCACGGAACCATTGCTCACGCTCTATGACACCGGCAAGCACGTCGGGTTTGGTCACTTCATTAACCACCGCTTCTGCCACCGCACAGGCCAGTGGATTACCGCCATAAGTAGAGCCATGAACCCCCGGCTTCATATGCGCAGCCAAGGCGTCGGTCGTTAACATGGCACCAATTGGGATCCCGCCACCGAGTGATTTTGCGGTGGCTAAAATATCGGGCTCGACCCCAGACTCTTGATAAGCATAAAAAGTACCGGTGCGCCCGTTCCCCGTTTGCACTTCATCAAACACTAAAAGCGCATTGTGTTTATCACACAGTTCACGCACGGCTTGGAGAAAACCTGGCTCTGGCGGCACAATCCCACCTTCACCTTGTAAAGGCTCCATCATCACCGCGCAGGTTCGGTCCGAAATATGATCGGCCAATGCGGCAATGTCATTGTAAGGAAGGTGTGTTACATCGCCGGGTTTAGGTCCAAAGCCATCGGAATACGCGGGCTGACCACCTACGGTGACAGTAAAGAAGGTGCGACCATGGAAGCCTTTGGTAAAGGCAATGATTTCACTTTTATGCTCACCATGTTCTTCTTTTGCCCAACGACGTGCCAGTTTCAGGGCCGCTTCGTTCGCTTCAGCGCCCGAGTTAGCGTAAAACACGCGGTCGGCAAATGAGAGTTCGGTGAGGCGTTTAGCCAGACGCAACGCGGGCGCATTGGTCATGACATTACTCAAATGCCACAGTTTCTGGGCTTGCTCGGTTAACGCATCAACCATGACCGGATGACAATGGCCTAAACAGCTCACCGCGATACCACCGGCAAAATCGATATACTCTCGGCCTTCTTGGTCCCAAATGCGCGACCCTTTACCGTGATCAGGAATCATCGGCATTGGGTTGTAACATGGCACCATGACTTCATCGAAGAGTTTACGTTCTACTTTGTGCTCCATTGTCATCACTCAATCCTTCTATGTTTTATCTATGAGGCATAGTATTTACATTATTTTAACCGCAGCAATAGCAGATTATGTTTTGTTTTCAGCATGGTAACAAAGCTCATGCAGTTTAAAGAGATAGTTATGCATAAACTGTGAGCAAAGAGAAGATGAAAGTGAGTAAGGCTATGATGCTAAGAAGGCAAGATTAACGGACTAGAGACCGACAGTTGCATAAGGTTGCAGCCGTTGACAAAGTGATTAAAAACAGCGAAATGTAAAATTAGTGATAAAGATCGCTATTTTTTGCAACCATTGCTGAAAAAAAAGACTCAAGAAAGGAAGACATACGGTAAAGGCTGCACGATAGAGGCCGCCACAGATAGAGCGTCAAAAGACGAACATATTAACCTGCCCGCCCCGCTACCTAAGATTGTTGAAGAAAATTGGCTAACAAGGCATGGCCCTGCTCCGTCAGAATACTTTCCGGATGAAATTGCACCCCCTCAATCGCCAGCTGCCGATGTTTGAGCGCCATTATAATCTCACTGCCATCGTTATCGATAGCGGTCGCTGTGACGGCCAAACAGTGAGGTAGGCTTTGAGGTTCAACTAATAAAGAATGATAACGCGTGACAGTGACAGGGCTAGGCAGGCCAGCGAAGACCCCTTCTCCTTGGTGGGTAACTTGGGACGTTTTGCCATGCATTACCGTACGAGCTCTCACGACGTTCGCGCCAAATACTTGTGCCAGCGCCTGATAGCCAAGACAGACCCCTAAAATTGGAATTTTCCCGGCAAAGTGTGCAATCACCGCTAAGGAAATCCCCGCTTCATCCGGGGTACAAGGGCCAGGGGAGATAACGATGTGCGAGGGAGCCATCACCTCAATATCCGCCACACTAATAGCGTCATTTCGCGCAACATGGACCGATGCGCCCAGCTCACAAAAGTACTGATAAAGGTTATAGGTAAAGGAATCGTAATTATCGATGATAAGAAGCACTGTGCTACGCCATGCGATGGAAAACCGGCATGATGCTACCACAGTGCTGAATAGGCGTCATCCAGGTGCGAGCAACCTTCGCTGCCCGCCACAAGATTACGGCTGGGTGAGCTGACAGCGAAATCCGGTGTATTTAACCGTCATCGCGCTATCTGCAGGTGCACGGCCGCAGTAAACCGGGATCAGCCCTAGCGCTTTCACGGATACCCTTATCGAATCATCCGGCTGCAGCGCCAAGGATTGAACTAAAGGGCTAGCCTGGTCAAAGGTGCGCGTCGCGCGCCATTTCATCCACGCATGATCCGGACTTTTTTGTCCATTAAGTAAGGGGATAATAGGCAAGAAACTGCGATTATTGATCGTCACCGAGACGGGGACCACGGGCTCAGGATAATCGAGTGAGATCAGCACAGGATCGTGATCGGATGACGAGAATGGATTACTCGATTTCACCAATTCTCCGCTATATTGTCGGCTGTACTCAAACAGAGTGCTCTCTACCGAGTTAATATGCCACTCTTCCACCCCGACCACTTTGCTCGCCAAACTGGCATTGGCGAGTGCATGATCTAACGCGCCCAGTTCTCCAGAAAATGAGTACGAGTAGGCTTTATCCCCTAACCACTGCGTTGCGAGGTTGGTATAACCAAGACCTTGCTCAACGACGCTTGGCGTTGGATGCATAGGCACACCACGAATTTCAGTGCCCGCCGCGGTGATAATATCGCGCTGGCCCTCAGTACGCTGATAATCCGTTAGCACCCGCACCGGATCTTCTTGCGCATAAGCATTGAGATCACCCAAAATTAATACGTCACCGTCGACCGCTTTGAGATGGTCACGCAATGCAACGGCGGCAGACACGCGAAACGCATTGCAGTGTCCCTGCATATCCGCGGTATCAGTATCAAACTCACCCGCAATCCAGTCTTCATAGCAGCCTGAGCCTTTCGATTTAAAGTGATTCACCACCACACTGAGCGGCTGGTCATTAACCATAAAACGTTGAATTAGGCTATCACGCTGGTATTTGTCGAGTGTCTTAGTTTCTCCGTCTGGACTTTCGCCGCTGATATGCTGCTCTGGCATGGGTACCGCTTGCGCCTCACCTGCGAGATTGACCTTCGCGGGGCGATAAATCATGCCCACCATAATCGCATCTGAGCCAAAATAGGCGCCCTGATTTTTCTCTTGGTCACTGGGTTCGACAAATTGGTAATGATCACGCGAGTCAGCAAATTGCGCATTTAAATGGGTCACCAGATCAGCAATGGCGCTGCCAGCCTCAAAGCCATTATTCTCAATTTCCATCAAACCGACAATGTCGGCGTCCATCGCGGTGAGTGCATTGACAATTTTAGTGCGTTGCAACCCAAACTCAGCCGCCGTTTTCGCCCCACGGTTACAGCCACGATTCGCATCGGCATCGGCACGATCATCACAGGTCACGTTGAGTGGGCCACCGACCGCACTGGCGCTGGTGAAATAGTTAAGTACGTTAAAACTCGCCACCTTAATGTCAGCGCCAGGCACGTTATTCGGTGCCGGTTGACGATCATTTTGGTGCACAATATCACCGGCAGTGATGGTGTTTGTTGCAACAAGTCGGTATTGGTTGTAGCTATAACCCATAACACCGCTCAAACGCTCGACCCGATCGCCAATACGTAGATATCCCTGCTCGGCATCTAAGCCTGGAAAATATGGGATCTTGCCGTCTTTCGCTTTTTGATCGCTCTCGATATACAGCTGGTTATCGCTATTTTTCGCGGCTAATGCCTCAGCGTCAGGCGTTAACGCGGGATACTGTTGCGTGGGTTTGTATAAAGGGGATTGATGCGATAACACCATATTGTTACGGAAGGCATCGTAGTCAAAGCCAAAGTTACGCGTGATCACCAAATCGCTATCCGCGTCCATGGTGACGTACATCCCTTCGTAGCGCTCAAGTGCCTCGTGCAAAGTCTCATCGGGTTGAACACGGAGTGCCGTCGGTGCAATCGTCCCCTGAGGTGCTCCCTTAGCCACTTGTTCATCGGTAACACCCAGTTGGGTATGGCCGTAATACTCGTTGATGTAACCACTGGCACATAAGGTGTCACCGGGCTGTAAGTTGAGGTCATCAGCGCCTCGCAAGTAAACAAATAAGCCATCGGAAGTGGCACGATTACCATCGCCTTGCGGATCTTGTATCCAGGCTCCTTTATACAAGCCTTGGGTAACGGCAGTGACTACGCCTTGTACCGCATAAGTTTTATCTGAGCGGTACTGCCCGTCTGGAACCAATGGGCTACGCGCGCCGTCACCTTGAATCGCGTAGATGGGGGTTGGGGTTGTCACACCACATTGATAAGTTTCAGTCGGTGGGGCTTTTGCCGCCGCGGGCAGTGCAACGCCGGCCAGCACCAAAGCAAGGGGCGACCACATCAATGGCTTTTTCATACCTGTTCCTTCACGTAAATTGAGTGTTTACTCGAAAATCGGGTGCATTATTCATGATAGATACAGAATATGACGTGATATGAATCGCATCGAGGCTAGCGATTATTGATGAATTCGTTAGAAGTGAGAGGCCGGTTCAGCCTTGATCAAAAAAGCAGCGAGACTGGCCCGCTGCTTATTTATTTTGTGATTATACCAGGTTTGTACTATTACAAACGCGTGCTACACACGTGGCACAAAACCGACCGCATCATAGACTTTGCGTAAGGTGTCTTGTGCCCGTGCAGAGGCATGCGCCGCCCCTTTTTGCATCACATTATCGAGCATTGCGCGATCAGCTCGAAACGCATGATAGCGCGCTTGCAACGGCTCTAGCATCGCGACGACGGCGTCTGCAGTGTCTTTTTTCAGGTGGCCATACATCTTGCCTTCATACGCTTTTTCTAGCGTATCAATTGACTCACCCGTCGCCCCAGACAATAACCCAAGCAAGTTGGAAACACCCGGTTTTTGTGCGCTATCAAAACGGACACGCGGCGGCTCTTCTGAGTCCGTGACCGCTCGTTTGATTTTTTTCGCAATCGCTTTTGGATCCTCGAGCAGCCCGATCACATTGTTACGGTTATCGTCAGATTTCGACATTTTTTTGGTCGGATCTTGCAGGCTCATCACCCGCGCATTGACATCGGGTGTGTAAGGCTCAGGCAGAGCAAACACATCGCCATAGCGATTATTAAAACGGGTCGCCACGTCACGCGCCAGTTCAAGGTGCTGCTTTTGATCGTTACCCACCGGCACTTGGTTGGTTTGATACAAAAGAATGTCTGCCGCCATCAATACCGGATAACTAAACAATCCCGCGTTAATGTTCTCTGCATGGCGCTGCGACTTATCTTTAAACTGGGTCATCCGATTCAACTCACCCATTTGGGTGTAGCAGTTTAATACCCAGCTGAGTTGAGCATGCTCAGGCACGTGGGACTGGACAAACACGTTGCTTTTTTCTGGACTGACTCCCACCGCGAGACACAGCGCTAGCGCATCTAAAGTCGCTTCGCGCAGGGCATCCGCCTCTTGGTGAACCGTAATGGCATGCAAATCCACCACACAGTACTGGCAATCATAATCATCTTGCATCTGTTCCCACTGACGCAACGCGCCCAGATAATTACCAATACTCAGCTCGCCTGAGGGCTGCACACCACTCAATACAATGGGTTTCGAAGATTGACTCATGATGATTCGGTTCCTTTACATGTTGCCCGTGTGGGCGGTCTTATTTGCTGGTAAAAAGCGTTACGCGGAGTAATTGGCCACCACTGCCTCTAGCTGGCTAAAATGGTCTAGTACATAGCTAGGTTGGCTGTCACTGATTGGCTCACCGTAGTTGTAGCCATAAGTGAGGCCAACGGAGGCCATTCCCGCATTGTGTGCTGCTAAGATATCATTTTTTGAGTCACCGACCATCAACATCTGGGCATTGGTTAACCCATACTTATCGCGCAACAGGTGCAAGCCTTCTGGGTCAGGTTTGCTGGTTGACAGACTATCACCACCAATCACATCACTGAACAAGGGCGCTAAACCTAAATCCTCTAAAATAGCGGGCACGAAAGCGATCGGTTTATTCGTGACGACGCCCAGCTGATATCCCTGCTGGTGCAATGCGGTTAGGGTCTCTTTCACGCCAGGGTAGAGCACGGTTTTTTCGTGACCATTGTGCTCATAATGGTAATTAAAACGCGTGCGTGCAGTTGCGACCAGCTCAGGGTCAAGCGCTGGATCATGATCATGCGCACGGGACAATGCGCGACGAATCATAATATCCGCACCATTCCCTATCCAACCGGTCACCTCGGCTACACTCACTGTTGGCCGGTCCAAATCCGCCAGCATCATCTGCAGCGCTTGGGTCAAATCGGGCACGCTATCAACCAAGGTGCCATCTAAATCAAATGCAATATAACGCAGGCTCATACGACTTCATTACCTTTCTACTTTTGCCAGTTCGGCACGCATTTCTTCAATTGCGGTTTTATAATCCGGTTGACCAAAAATGGCCGACCCTGCGACAAACATATCCGCGCCCGCTTGGGCAACGTCTGCAATGTTATTGGCCTTTACACCGCCGTCAATTTCCAGACGAATATCTCGCCCGCTGGCATCAATACGCTGACGGACCTCACGCAGTTTATCTAAGGTGGTGGGAATAAAAGACTGGCCGCCAAACCCAGGATTGACCGACATCAGCAGGATCATATCGAGCTTATCCATCACATAATCTAAGTGGTGGAGCGGCGTTGCCGGGTTAAAGACCAAACCCGCTTGCATGCCGTGCTCTTTGATCAACTGCAACGTGCGGTCAATATGCTCACTGGCTTCAGCATGAAACGTCACCATGTTC
The DNA here is from genome assembly GCF_001996265.1 of Salinivibrio sp. MA440. Taxonomy (NCBI): domain Bacteria; kingdom Pseudomonadati; phylum Pseudomonadota; class Gammaproteobacteria; order Vibrionales; family Vibrionaceae; genus Salinivibrio; species Salinivibrio sp. MA440. Next base: position 20,865 of record NZ_MUFI01000026.1, on the reverse strand, counting down.
GCGCCCGCTTTAGCAAAATCAGGAATAATGCGGTCGACCGGCTTAACCATCAAGTGAACATCAATCGGTGCGGTGATCCCATAGTCACGTAAAGCCTGACAAACCGGGGCACCAAATGTCAGGTTCGGAACGTAATGGTTATCCATCACATCAAAGTGAATCACATCTGCACCCGCCGCCAATACGTTTTCAACTTCTTCGCCCAATCGGGCAAAGTCTGCAGATAAAATCGATGGCGCAATCAAAAAATCCTTCATAGTGCGGTCGCCTCAATTGCCAAAAAGTCGCCGTAATTCTACCCGATATCAGCCATGAAGTCTTACCTTAACCATGCTTAATCTCAGCGAACACTGGCAAGTGCCAGAGAATTAACTAGAGTAAAAACAGAGGCTGAAAATGGAGGCAGGATGGGCGAAAAACCTAGACTGAAACAGGTAGTAACAAGTGTCATCGCTGCTTTGTTTGGGGTGCAATCACAACGCAATCGCGAGCGAGATTTCGGCTATGATTCACCGGCAATTTATATCATTACCGGCGTTATCATGATCGGACTCGTCATTGGCGCGCTGCTGGTGATCGTGAGCTGGTTGACGTGAGCGCTTTGGGGCAACAGCGCTTTGATGCAACAGTGCTTAAGGCGTGGATGGCTGAGGGGAAAAAAGTGCCAATAGCTCATCTACCTTATTACGACCATTGCCATTACGGCTGATGGTACGCTTAACTTTCACCACATTAAAACTCGCGCCACGATATAAACGGCGTGTATAGGGCGTATCGTGATTGGAGATTAATACCGGCACCCCTTGGGCCAACGACGCTTGCTCAGCATGCTCAGCCAGCAAGGCTTGATCATCCAGCGTAAAACCATTGGTGGCGTAGGTGGTAAAATTCGCCGTAGCAGTTAAAGGCGCGTAAGGAGGGTCGCAATAAATCACTGTTCCTTTCGTCGCCCGAGCAAAACTCTCCCCATACCCTTCACATACAAATTCTGCACGCTGGGCCTTTTCTGCAAAGATCGCGAGCTCTTTTTCCGGAAAATATGGCTTTTTGTACGACCCAAATGGGACATTGAAGCCGCCTTTTTTATTGTACCGACACAAGCCATTAAAGCCGTGACGATTCATATACAAAAAGTACAGCGAGCGTAAATAAGGGTCTGTGGTAAGGTTAAACTCCCGGCGGACATCTAGATAGCGCTCTTTTTGGTTGTACTCTTGGCAAAAGAAGACGCGCGCATCCGCCACAAAACGCAACGGCGTTTGCTTAATAATATTGTATAGGTTGATAAGATCTGGGTTGATGTCAGCCAGAATGTAATGTTCGTAATCGGTGTTTAGAAATACCGATCCAGCACCGACGAAGGGCTCGATAAGCGTGTTCCCTTCGGGAAGATGACGACGAATGTCATCGACTAGCGAGTATTTGCCACCAGCCCACTTTAGAAACGCGCGATGCTTTCTCATTGCCCCTGATCTATCTCTGCGGTGTGAAAAGGGGCGGATTGTACCCTATTTTGGCTCATCAATCAGCGGATTTTACTGCCCATTTGCGCGGTTGATTTCACGGTGAACCTGACTAAAAGACTTCACAAACGGCTGCAGCGCCCGCAGATTATCCGCCAATGTCAGTTCCGCACGACGTGCATCCGTGACGCTGGCATAATCACCCAGTAACACCATGTACCAGTCAGCATTGTTGCGTTGGGTTTGATACACCTGAACCCGATCACTCAGTTGGTAGTTAGCGATAAAGTCTGTCGCATCTTGACGTGAACGCAACGCTGCGAGCTGCAGGGCATAACGCTGGGCAGGTACATCAAGCAAAGCTTGCGCGTCAAAAGACAAGCGATTATCACTGGCCGCGTCCGCTGTCGACGCTGTCTCTGTAGATGCTGTCTCTGTAGACGACAAAGCGGCACTATTTTGCGATTGCGCCTGCGTCACATCTGAGGGCTGATCCGGTGTCGCGGGCGCAGGAATCGCTTGGTTAATCTCGCTAGCAAGTGGTTCCTCAACCGCCTGGGTGCCATCGCCACCGGCATCTTGTTCGTTAATAATGGCGTCGACAACATCATCAGGTAAAACCACTCTCTGGCCCGCATCATTGCGACCGACGGTTAACCCCTCACCGTTGACTTCCTGCGGTAAATTCGCCTGATCATCGGTCACCGCTGCGTTCGATCCCGCCACGGTGTCGGTTTGATCCGCTGCCGAGTTGCTATCTTGGCCCGTCACTTGCCCATCAAGGGTTTGTGGGTCAGTGGTCGCTTGCTGCTCGTTGAGTAAATCATCCAAGTTTTTTAACCCGTCAGGGAGCATTGTCTCAGCCGACGAGGCGTCATCTTGACTCGGAAAAGCCCACCAGATCGCACCGGCACCCACAATCATCAGCACCACGGCCAACAGCAGCATTAAAAAGGGTTTATTATTTTTCGCGGGCTTTTTATTGTCTTTACTCACAGCGCCTATCTCCTGATTGTCCTTTCCCATGATGGTGCCGGGGTAAACGGTTTGATTAGCAAGCTTAGCTAACCACTGTTTTTTGCCCGCTGCATCAATACGTTGCGTAACGGCTAACACATCGATGAACATCTCTTCTTCACCGTCATTAAGCGGCGAAATCTCGAGCTCCAGCGGCTTTTGGTCGTGCCCGTAAGACACCTGACGTAGCCACTTGTTCAACTTTCCTGGCAAGGCAAAGAGTACAACATTAATCCGCCAGTGTGCTTGATGCTGTGCATATTGCACCAACGCCCATAGCTCAGACAGTAATCCAGGAGTCAGCCGATGCGCATCATCAATCACAATGAGTGCATCACACCCAGCCCCGTCAAGCATCATCGTCAAGCTATCTAGCAGCGGATCCGCTTGATTAAAAACACCGTCTTTGACAATTTGTCGTAGCAAGATAGCGCGACGTTGGTCATCGCTTTGTGCCGTATGGCACGCGAGTAAGGCATGAACATGGGCATCCGCCCACTGCTCCATGTAGCGCTCACTTAACCAGGTTTTACCCGCCCCATCAGGCCCGGTGACTTGGATCAGATTCGCGCTAAATCGAGTGATAAATTGCAGTCGAGAAAGGAGCTGGGTTTGACTTTCCAGATCCAGAGCTAGCGTATCAAACGTGTCTGTCATGCATTCAATGGTTAACCGGCATCAATCACATCAGCGATTAGCTGGTGTGGAACATCTGCAACCACTTGAGCCTGGCCTATCGCTGTTGGTAAAACCAGACGCAACTGTCCTGAAAGCACTTTTTTATCACGCATCATGTGCTTAATAAAAGCATCGTAGTCCATTTCACGGGGAGCCTGCACGGGAAGATGTGCACTTTGTAACAGGGCCGTGATGCGGGTAACCGTTTTTTCATCAATCAAGCCATGCTGGCACGCCGTTTGTGCTGCCAACACGGTTCCAGCCGAGACCGCTTCACCATGAAGCCAATTGCCGTAGCCCATTTCGGCTTCAATCGCATGACCAAACGTGTGCCCCAAATTCAACAGCGCGCGTACGCCTGTTTCGGTTTCATCTTCGGCCACCACATCAGCTTTGATTTGACAACAACGCCTTATCGCATAAATCAATGCATCAGGAGAGAGCGCGGTCAGCGCCACTATTTCACTGTCAAGCCAATCAAAGAAAGGGGCATCGGCAATCACACCATACTTGATCACTTCTGCCATCCCCGCAGCAAACTCACGACCGGGCAAGGTGCTTAGCACCTGCGTATCAATCACCACCGCTTTGGGTTGATAAAATGCGCCAATCATGTTTTTGCCAAGAGGATGATTAATTGCTGTTTTCCCACCGACGGACGAATCGACTTGCGACAGTAATGTCGTGGGAACTTGAATAAAATCAACGCCGCGCTGGTAACAAGCACTGGCAAATCCAACAATATCGCCAATCACGCCGCCCCCGAGGGCGACGAGCACGACATCACGGTTATAATTATTTTCTAAAAGAAAGGTGTTGATGGTGTTAAACGTTTCGAGCGATTTATACGCTTCACCATCAGGCAAGCTAAGGCAGGCTACATCAGTTGCGCCTGCCCGCTGAAGGGTTGAGACCAGAGTGGTGCCATAAAGCGGCATCACTGTCTCATTGCTAATGACAGCAACCCGACGGGAATGGACGCCCTCAAACAGGCTCGCATCTGCTAAAAGCCCTTCACCAATCGAGATAGGGTAGCTACGTGCCCCTAAGTTAACGTCTATCCGTTCCATGGTCGGGTCCTGTGGTCGGTTATTGCTGCTCTAAGAGCGCCATGATTTGATTTGCCACCACTTTAGCGCTTTGATCATCAGTTCGTACAACGTAATCCGCAATTTCTTGATACAAAGGATTACGTTCTTCTGCCAATGACTCCAGCACTTCACGTGGTTGGTCAGTTTGCAACAATGGTCGTTTCTTATCGCGTTGGGTACGTGCGAGCTGCTTTTCGATGGTGGTTTCCAAATACACCACCACCCCACGAGCAGAGAGGCGATTACGGCTTTCTTTGCTCATAATCGAGCCACCGCCAGTCGCGAGAACGATACCTTGCTCTTCAGTGAGGTCGTTTATCACGTTTTCTTCGCGTTTACGGAAACCTTCTTCACCCTCAACGTCAAAGACCCATGCAATGTCTGCTCCAGTACGATCTTCAATCACTGAATCAGAATCATAGAATTCCATGTGAAGTTGCTGAGCGAGATGACGACCAATTGTGCTTTTACCAGCCCCCATAGGGCCTACCAAAAAGATGTTTCGTTTTTCAGCCATTTTAAGCAATTTTACGCGCGGTTAAATAAGACAACACCGCCCGCAGGCTTAATGTAAAAAGCCCGAGGCGCCAATTCCTCACAGATATTTCGTGATCAGATTAAAAATTATCTCAGGACAGTGACCCCTTTGGCAACACCTAACCTACCCTGTGACGATTTTAGGGGTCACAAAGATCAGAAGTTCGCGTTTTGCATGGTCTTTTAACTGATGTCGAAACAAACCTCCAAGCAAGGGAATATCCCCAAGGAGAGGCACTTTGGTTTCTTTGTTGATCATCGTGTGCTGAAAAATGCCACCTAAGACCACGGTTTCGCCATTCCGCGCCAAGACTTGGGTATTGATCCGTTTGGTACTGATCGACATCGCCTCACCTTTTCCGGCCACGACCGACTTTTCCGGCATATCTTGGGTCAGCTTTAAATCCAGCACCAACGTATTATCCGGCGTGATCTGAGGCGTGACCGACAAACTCAACACCGCTTTCTTAAAAGAGACGGCCACCGCCCCACTGGAAGAAGCTTCTAAATAGGGCAACTCCGTCCCTTGTTCAATATAGGCGGCTTTTTTATTGGTGGTGATTAATCTTGGGCTCGAGACCACTTCGGCTTTTCGTTCGCTCTCGAGCGCAGAAAGCTCCAAATCGAGCAGTAAATCGTTGCCTAACTTAGCCACTTGAAAGGCCATGCTTGAGGCAGAAGGATTGACTGCAGCTAAATTAACATTGAGGAAATCACCAATACTGCTCCCCTCACCGGCGGCTTCATTTAGGCTGTCAGGGCCTTGCTGCGCCAAATCGCTATCCCACATGATATTCCCTTCGACCGACGATCCCACCGTGGTTGAGCCGTTGCGATTCAAAAGCCCCCAACGTACGCCAAGCTCGTCGACCGAACCTTGCTCTACCGTGACAATACGCGCTTCGATTTCCACCTGCTTAACCGGCACATCGAGGTGCTGAACCAAGGTGCGGATACGATCAATGTTCTTGTCAATATCGCGAATGATGATCGCATTGGTCCGCTCATCCAGCGACACCGCCCCCCTTGGAGATAACAAGCTCACGCCTTGCGTTTGACCGCGAATTAACGCGGCTACCTCGCTGGCTTTGGCATAATTCACCGTGATAACCGACGACGATAGCGGCAACAAGGTTTCTGCTTGCTGCGCCATTTCCAAATCCTGTTTTTCTTGCGCCATCAGCTCTCGACGAGGGGCAACAAGCATCACCTCGCCACGTTGACGCTTGTCCAACCCTTTCACTCTTAAGATAACCTCTAACACGTCTTGCCAAGGCACACCGTCAATCCGCATGGTGATATTGCCCTGAACACTGTCTGAGGTGACTAAATTAAACTGATTTTGCTCGGCAATCAGTTGGAGCACAGCACGAACTGGAATGTCTTGGAAGTTGATCGATATCGGTGCATTCGGTTCAAAGGATGCAGGTGTCGTCGGTTCGGTGGCTTGTATGGTTACCACTAATTGTTGTTTTTGTTGATGGTAATCAAAGGCGATCGCTTGCGCCGCTTGCAGATAAATTTTTGCGTGTCCAGAGGATTGCGACACATCGATCGCCGTAATTGCCGAATCCCTGTCTTGGGTATCGATCCGCTTCATTAATGACGGTTTAATCGTTACCTGCGGTAATCGGATATGGAGTTGATCGGCGCTGGGCTGACGAAAATCCGCCATGATCGCAGGGCTGTCGAAGCCCAAAATCAGTTGCGCCTCTCCCTGAGCAGAGCGGGTTAACTGCAACTGGCTCAAGGTTGTCATCTCCGCAGCCTGAGCGGACGCGCCTATAAAACACACCAGGATCAGCGCCACGCGCACAAGCGACCACGGTATAAGGGTATATCGGGCGTTATACGCCGCGAAAATCATCATAACAGTTATCCTTTACGACAGGTTAGGTTCGATTGAAAGCGTCACGGTCCGTTGCTGCCAGCATCCTAAACCATCAGGTAGTGCCTGGTTTATCGCGACATGATCACGCGTCACCGCCATCACTCGGCCGTGGTGTTCACCAAGCCGGTCGCCACGTGCGACTTGCTTGACCATCCCATTCGGCAAAGCAATGAGTGCCTGTTTTTGCCCCCCTTTCGTGAGGCTTCCTTTCATTTCAAGTTGTGCTAAAGGTAAGGTTGAAAGCGGACTGTCACGCCAATGCAAGGCCGGTTGCCAGCAATCACCAGGAGACATCCGTTGTGGGTCTGCTGCGACCGATAGAACAAATGGATCGCGCGCTTCTTTTGCAAAGGGGACAGGTTGATAAACACTAGGCGGCGGCATGCGTGTCGCGGTAACCGTCGCTTGTGCTTGCACCTGGCGCATAAACTGATGCATGTCATCATCCGTTTTTTGACAACCACTCAAGATCACGATCAACAAAAATACACTGGCTCTTAACATGACGCGTCCTAGTTTGTGGGTTGATTGAGCGCGGGGCGGCCGGTATAGCGATACGTCGTCGCAGACACCGAAAATTGCAATGGCGCCGCAGACGGCGGCTGTTCGGTCTCGCGCGCGAGGACAAAGTCCTGCAATGACACTAAGCGAGTCATCGCGGCAATATCGGCACTGAACGCGCCAATATCTCGATACTGGCCTTCAAGCACAATGTTGATTGGAATGGCGTCTAGCCAGCTTCCTTGCTTTCTCGGCTGCCATGCGAGCGTTTCAAACTGCAACTGGTGACGCATCCCCACCTCGTTCACACCAGCCAGCAGGCCCGCGAGCTCTTCTTCCTCAGGCAATTGCTGAATCAGTCTTGCGTAGCGTTGATTAAGCGTCTCTATTTGCGCCTGGACATCGGGTAACGCAGCCACCTCATGCGCTAACTGTCGATAACGTGCTTTCAGGTGAGACTCTTGCCGGTGAGCATCAAGCAAGGTCGCTTGATTTGGCTGTCCAGCGCCTAACCAGCCGACATACCCCATCACTGTCAGTAAAGCACCCCATAAACTCAGCTTTACCGACCAAGGCGCAAACGGTAGTCGTCGCCACTCCCATGCCATCGAATCCATCACTGTTCGTCCTCCTCGCGCTCCGGTAATTGGGGGGAAACATAGTGTGTCAGTGAAAAGCTCAGTCGAAACCGTTTATTGGGCCCGACGGTGTGATCACCCGTCACTACGGTATCGATATCGAGCGCCTCTACCGCTTGCTGCGCTTCCAACGCGGCCAGCAAACGCGCGAGCTCTGCGTTTGAATTCACCCACCCTTCTAAACGGATATGGCCTTTTTGTTGAGCCAACCGGGTTAAATAGGCACCAGCAGGCATCACCGTCGGTATAAAGTTGAGTACCTCAGTGACATTATTACGCTGTCTTTGCAGTTGATTGACCAACCCGAGCCGTGATTGCAAGGCGCGACGTTTAGTGTCTTGTTGCTCAAAGCGCACTAAGGTTTGTTTAAACTGCGTGATGCCTTGTTCAAGTTGTTGATTACGGTGTTGCTGCCCCACTATCTGATAATGCTGCCACTGGATGAATCCCATCACGATGATCAGTGCGCTCCCCGCAACCGCAAGGGTTTGCAGGATAAAATAGCGTGCCTGTCGACGTTGCACTTGCGCGCGCCAGGGGAGTAAGTTAATCCTCATGAACCGCTCGCTCCTCGGAGCGCAAGCCCAAGCGCCGAGCAAGCATGAGGGCTTAGAGAGGGCGCGCCAAAGGGTTCGCCAGGTTGAATAAACACACGTTGGGCAGATGAGGGGCAGAGAATGTCGCTGGGCCAGTGACCGCTTAGCCATAGGGTTGAGATAGGCACCGCGTGTTCGCTCTCCACGCGTTGATAGGCATGATCCAAATGTTGTTGTAGAACGCGAGAGGATGCCGTTGCCTCGCCTTCTGAGCCAGATCCTCCTAGCGGCATTGCGACGGTCAAAGATTGTTGGTACAGCCCGCCATCGGATAACGCGCGCACCGCCGTCAACTTGCCGGCATCAAGATGTAGCCATAGCGGTGAAGTCTGTGGTTGGTAGTGACCTATCAACGCATCATAAACTGCTTGCAGCCCATGCTGCTGCGTATCGACAACACTTACCTTTAATCCCACGTCTTTCAACGCCGAAAGTATTGGCGTGAGTGTCTGTTGGCGACAGGCCACTACCTGGTACTGCGCCTGTCCTGGCTGATGGTTCAACGCATGCTGTTTGGTGAAATCGAAGAAAAGACCACTAATTTCCATATTGAGCGCCATGCCTAATGCTTGTCCGACCACGGCTTCCTGCTCGAGAGGATCATCCACATCGGCTGCCATCAGGGTCTTACTGATCACGGTGTCATCCTCAACGCCTACCACCACACTCGGTGACAAACGTTGATACCAGGATACTCGGCTCAATAGTGTGTCTTTGAGCGTTTTCATCGTGGTTGTCAGGGTGTCTTCATCACCAGCGGTCAAGATATGATGCCCGGAAACCTTGAAGGATGAAGGGGACGGGCATAGCGCAATCGCGTGGCTTTCCGTTTGGCCCAAAGCGATACCTAAAACTGCCGAACTTGGAATCATTTCGTGTTAGGCTCCAACGTCAGAGTAAGGTCAGTATTTACAAAACTGTCCTCATCACGGGTTATTTTTTATGCTGGTGCCTTTATACTACTCACGTATGATTATTAAACGGCTAAACGGCAACGAAACGGGAAATCTCAGGTGAAGTTCATAAAGCGTTTGCTTATCTTTGCACTGGTTTGCACAGTGCTTGGAGTCACAACAATCTTTGGGTTTTACCTTTATGTGAAACCCGACCTCCCCGATGTGGCGACATTGCAAGATGTTGAGCTACAAACTCCGATGCAGGTCTATAGCGCAAATGGTGAGTTAATCTCGCAATTCGGCGAAAAACGGCGTATTCCAGTCAAACTCGAGGATATACCTCAACCCATGATTGATGCCTTAATTGCCACCGAAGATAGCCGCTTTTATCAACACCCAGGCATTGATCCTATTGGTATTGTTCGTGCCGCGGCGGTTGTCGCTATGTCTGGCAGTGCCAAGCAAGGTGCCAGCACCATCACCCAACAGCTAGCACGAAACTTCTTCCTGACCAACGAAAAGCGAATTATGCGCAAGATAAAAGAAATTTTTATCGCGGTGCATATCGAACAATTGCTCAGTAAAGAAGAGATCCTTGAGCTCTATTTCAACAAAGTCTTCTTGGGGTATCGCTCTTATGGCGTAGGGGCAGCCGCACACGTGTATTTTGGCAAAACCTTAGATCAACTGACCTTAAGCGAAATGGCCGTGATCGTGGGGTTACCCAAAGCGCCCTCCACCATGAACCCACTTTACTCGCTTTCACGCTCAACCGAGCGACGGAACGTAGTGCTCGGCCGCATGTTGAATGAGGGCTACATTTCTAATGCGGAATACCAGCAAGCAAAAAATGAGCCTATTGTCGCCAGCTACCATGGCGCCGAAATAGAACTCTCAGCACCCTATGTTGCTGAAATGGCTAGGGCTTGGGCGGTCGATGCGCTTGGCGATGATGCCTACACCTCAGGGGTACGTATTTTCACCAGTGTGGATGCGGATATGCAGCGCGCGGCCAACAACGCCGCCATAGAGAATATCCTCGCCTATGACAGACGCCATGGTTTTCGTGGTCCAGTAGCCACGCTTTGGCAATCACCTAGCGAACGCTGGCAACATCAACGTATTGTTGATCACCTTGCCAAGCAACCCAGTTACGGCCCCTTGGAGCCTGCGGTCGTGACCGATGTAAAAGCACAATCGGCTCAGGTTGTCGGCCCTAATGGTCGTGATATCGAGCTGCCTTGGAAAGGACTCGACTGGGCGCGCCCATACATTACTGATAGCCGTCAAGGGCCGGCCCCTAAACGCGCTGATGCGTTCCTCGCCAGTGGCCAACAAGTGTTTATTCGTCGCGTCAATGACAGCTGGCATTTGGCGCAAGTACCTACCACCAATACGGCCTTAGTTTCTATGTCTCCGTCAACGGGCGCAATCAAAGCCTTGGTCGGTGGGTTTAACTTTGTCCACTCCAAGTTTAACCGTGCCACACAGTCAGTTCGCCAAGTGGGCTCAAGTATCAAGCCATTTATTTACTCCGCCGCAGTCAATGAGGGAATGACGCTAGCCAGCCTTATCAATGACGCGCCCATTAACCGTTGGGATCGCAGCCAAGGGGTGGCATGGCGTCCTAAAAACTCACCGCCACGCTATGCCGGCCCGACGCGCGCACGATTGGGATTAGCCCAGTCGAAAAACGTCATGGCGGTGCGAGTACTCCGCCGAGTGGGGCTCGACGATACGCTGGACTTCCTCACGCGTTTTGGTTTCCAACGTGACGACCTACCGCGCGCTGAAGCGATTGCTCTGGGGGCAGGCAGCTTAACCCCCGTCGAAATGGCACAAGGCTTTAGCGTGTTTGCCAATGGCGGCTATTTTATGGAGCCCTTTATCATTGATCGGGTCGAAACCCCCTTCGGCGCGGAGATTTATCGCGCCAACCCACCGGTTATATGCGACCACTGTGAGCGCAAACCGGAAAAGGCTGACCCGTTTAATGAGCAAAACTTATTGACGGACAATGGCAGTGACCAACCAACACCGCGCAATGCTAAGCAAGTGATTGATGAACAAAATGCGTTCTTGGTGCGCGAAATGATGCAAAGCAACATTTGGGGCGGCGGCGATTGGCGTTATGGCACCGGGTGGAACGGCACGGGCTGGCGTGCTCAAGCGCTTAAACGTCGCGATATCGGCGGTAAAACCGGGACCACCAATGACTCAAAGGATACTTGGTACACTGGCTATGGCCCAGGTATCGTCACCACGGTTTGGGTTGGCTTTGATGATCATTCGCGTGAACTCGGTCGCACCACTCGTAATGCTAATTTAGGCGACGAGCGTCAACCGATTTATGGGGCGGAATCTGGCGCGAAAACCGCAGAACCTGCTTGGATTGACTTTATGCAACAAGCTCTCGCTGACGTGCCAGAGCAAAATAAAGTGGTGCCGTCCGGCATAGTCAAAGTACGGATCGATCGCGAGACCGGACTGCTGACAAGAAAAACCGATCATACCTCGATGTTTGAGTACTTTATCAAAGGCACCGAGCCGACAGAATATGTATCGGATCAGTCTGATGGCAACATTTACGAGTCCAGCACGGAATCCTTGTTTTAACTCGATAAACGCTTAAACCACAACGCCCACATCCGTGGGCGTTGTCACCTCAATGCCAGTATCTTGTGTTAGCGGTGATTTAAGCCGCTCATTATCGCGGTCATCTGGCCACCAATGGCGTCCGCAAGCTGTTCATATCGTCCTCGTAGCGGCGAGCCAGGGCGATAATCGAGCGTGATTTGTCGCGACGGCGTCGGTGACGTAATGGGGATATACACCACACCATCGCGTTTATCGGCAGGCACGGACAGCTGAGGCAATAAGGTAATCCCACTTCCTGCGGCCACCATGTTGCGTAACGTTTCTAGACTGGTCGCGCGGAAACGTTGATCCTCTTGCGCACCGACTTTAAAACAAAAGCCCATGGCTTGATCGCGCAAACAGTGGCCATCGCCCAGCATCAACAAGGTTTCCCCGTCTAACACATCAAGCGCAACTTCAGCACATTCCGCCAACCGGTGCTTTTCGTTGACCGCAAGCAACATCGGCTCATCATAGAGTGGCAGCTCTTTAAGGTGCTGTGTTTCTTCGACAGAGGCCAGGATAACGCAATCGAGCTTGCCTTCTTCCAACTGCTGAACCAGTTGCTGGGTTTGTCCCTCATGAATAAACAGCTCTAAATCTGGGAAACAATCTCGCAGCATCGGAATGATTTTGGGTAATAGATACGGCCCCACGGTGGGAATAAAGCCAATATGTAGGGGGCCGGTCATACTTTCACCTTGCTCACTGGCCAATTCGGTTAAAATTGTGACTTCCCGCAATACGTTACGTGCTTGCTGTACTAACCTCATACCGGCATCGGTGAACAGAACCCGACGACTGGTACGCTCAAGTAAGCTGACGCCGAGTTCATCCTCCAGTTTACGAATTTGGCCACTCAAGGTCGGCTGGCTGACAAAGCAAGCCTCAGCGGCTTTGCGAAAATGTCGGTGTTCAGCCAACGCAACCAAATACTCCAAGTCACGAATGTTCATCGTTGTCTCTTCTATAGGGGATAACTATCAAAACCATAGCATCAAGCGATTAGAACTATCAATCTTATTTAGCAATACTAGACCCATCAAAACACAGCGAGTCACTTCTCGCTTAACAACTTTAATTGAAAACAAAAGGAACGATTCATGACAGCAACCAAAGAAGGCCAGCCAGTACCACAAGTAACCTTCCGCACTCGCGAAGGCGATCAGTGGAAAGACGTGACCAGCGATGACATCTTTGCCAACAAAACCGTCATTGTGTTCAGCCTGCCAGGCGCGTTCACCCCGACGTGTTCTTCTTCGCATCTACCACGCTATAACGAGCTGTACCCTGTCTTTCAACAACACGGTGTTGATGACATCGTTTGTGTCTCGGTCAATGACACCTTTGTAATGAACGCATGGAAAGCCGACCAAGATGCTGACAACATCCATGTACTACCTGATGGTAACGGTGAATTTACCGATGGCATGGACATGCTGGTCGACAAAAATGATCTTGGCTTTGGCAAACGCTCATGGCGCTACAGCATGCTGGTGAAAAACGGCGTGGTCGAAAAAATGTTTGTTGAGCCAAACGAACCAGGTGACCCGTTCAAGGTCTCTGATGCCGACACCATGCTGGGCTATATTGCTCCTGAGCATAAACTGCAAGATTCGATCACCGTGTTTAGCAAGCCAGGCTGCCCATTCTGTGCCAAAGCAAAACAAGCACTGATCGATGAAGGACTTCAGTTCGAAGAAATCATCCTCGGTAAAGATGCCACCACGGTCTCTTTGCGCGCAGTCACCGGCCGTGCCACGGTGCCACAAGTATTTATCGGTGGCCGTCACATCGGTGGCAGCGAAGAGCTCGACACTTACCTAAACCAGTAATCCGCTGTTTGGGCGGCAGCCTTGCCGCCCGTTATTTTCCCAGGAGAAAGCAATGAAGACATTAACGGTTGATGTGGCTGTGATTGGTGGCGGGACCGCCGGACTCGGTGCCTATCGCGCGGCAAAAGCACATACAGATAGCGTGGTGATGATTGAAGGCGGCCCGTATGGCACCACCTGTGCACGTGTTGGCTGCATGCCATCCAAACTGTTAATTGCGGCCGCCGAAGCGGCGCACCATATCGACAAAGCGCCCGGTTTTGGTGTCTATCCAGGCGGAAGTACCGAGATAAATGGTCGTGAGGTAATGGATCGGGTTAAACGCGAGCGTGATCGCTTTGTCGGCTTTGTATTGGAAAGTGTCGACGACATCCCCGCCCAAGACAAAATCGATGGCTATGCACGTTTTGTCGATGATCATACCTTGATGGTTGACGATCACACCACTATCCATGCTGACCGCATTGTGATTGCGACCGGCTCGCGTCCGAGCTGGCCCGAGGCCTGGAATCACCTCGGTGATCGTTTGGTGGTTAACGATGATATTTTCGAATGGGATGACTTACCTGAATCGGTTGCCGTGTTTGGTCCGGGCGTGATTGGCCTTGAACTGGGCCAAGCGTTACACCGCCTCGGTGTCGAAATGACTATGTTTGGCGTCGGCGGCCAAGTGGGTCCACTCACCGACCCAGATATCATGGCATATGCGGATAAAACCTTCAGCGAGGAGTTTTATCTCGATGCCGATGCCAAGGTTGAAGAGATGATCCGTGAAGGTGATAAGGTCCAAATCCGTTACCGCGACAAAAACGGCGAAAGCCAGTTGCGTTGGGTTGATTACGTGGTTGCCGCCACCGGTCGTCGCCCCAATGTCGACAAACTTAACCTTGACGCGACGAGCATCAAAGTGGACGCACGCGGTGTCCCAGTAGCCGATAGCTACACCCTGCAAACCACCGCAGCGCATATTTTTATTGCCGGTGATGCTAACAACCAAATTCCACTGCTGCACGAAGCGGCTGACCAAGCCAGAATTGCCGGTGACAACGCGGGGCGCGGCAAAGATATCCGTGCGGGACTGCGCCGTAGCAAGCTATCCGCGGTCTTCTCCGATCCACAAATTGCGATGGTGGGCGAAAGCTATAAAGCAATTACCGATCGTCTCGGCCCATGTGGCTGTTTTGAAATCGGTGTGGTTTCCTTTGAGGGACAAGGTCGCTCACGGGTCATGCTACGCAATAAAGGCTTATTGCATGTTTATGCCGAGCAAGGCACAGGGCGTTTCTTGGGCGCAGAAATGATTGGGCCGAACGCCGAGCACTTAGCACACTTACTCGCCTGGGCTCACCAAAACCAAATGACCATTTCGCAAATGTTGGATATGCCCTTTTATCACCCAGTGATTGAAGAAGGGGTACGTACCGCACTGCGTGATGTCAACGCCAAACTCAAACTCGGCCCAGAGATGATCAAACACTGCATGGATTGCGGCCCAGGCTGCTAATTCACTGTCCTTTTCGCCGAACTCTCGGCGCTTTACAGGCAATGCCTGTTGCTTCCCCAAGTACTTGCTTACCTTTTGCCCTCTTTCGCGGAGGGCTTTTTTGTATCCAACGACTCACTGCGCCACAATAGCGTATCGCCCTTACTGACCAAGAGAGCCCATATGGCTTGTAAATATTGTCAATCTGGCATTTGGAAGCAGAAGTTAGGACGCTGCACGCGCTGTATGACCCAACTTGCTGTCATTTCTGCCATACTTTGGCCGTTTTGGTGGTGGGTCTATGCCGACACACCACGACAAGTGGAGTCGATTGCCTTGTTGTTCGCCGCCGGCAGTGCCAGCGCCTTGCTCACGCTTCATTTATTAATTTATCCATTTCGGCGCAACAGAAAGCGGCCCTAAAGCCGCCCCACACTTTTTTACTCAATCTCTGCATGTGAGAAGGTCGAGATCGTCGCTGGCCCCGCAATGTTATAGGTCAGAGCCACTTCATCACAGGCATGAAAGCGCGGACAGATTTCACAATCTTTCATCACTTTCTCTGGCAATTGCGATTTCGACACTGGGGTAAAGCCCAATTGGGTGAAAAACTCGGGCACCCGGGTGAGGACAAAGACTTGCTCAATCGCCATTTGCTTGGCTTTTTTAATCAAGTGCATCATCAACGCCGTGCCGTGTCCTTGGCGCTGCCAGCCCGCTTCAACCCCTAAGGAGCGAATTTCTGCCAGCCCTGAGTCGTAAATATACAGCGATCCGCAGCCGGTCAAATCCCCTTGATGCTCAGATACCGCAAACAGGCCAATATTACGCACTAATTCATGACGGTCGCGCGGTAAGTTCTCCCCCAATTTCGCCCAATACACCACCATGCCTTCAATGGTATCCAAATCGGTGAGCCGCGCCGAGCGCACCGTGACTTTGGGGGTAAAGCGCTTATCCAAGCGCTTTTGCGCTTCTTGAATAGCAAAGCTGACCTGCTCAGGTGCCACCCCTCCCAGTGCCCGACGTTGGGCCAAGCAGGATTCAATCGTGAGCATGGCATACACATCATCTTCAATCACCGGTGAGAATTGCTGCAAGGTTTCTAGCGGCAGCGCTTCCAGCGTACACCCTTGCTCAATGGCTGACACCACCGCCACGCCAACAATATGGTGGGCTTCACGGAACGGGATCCCTTTGCTCACCAAATAATCGGCCAGCTCGGTCGCATTGGCATGACCTTGCTGCGCCGCTTGCAAGGTTTTGTCTTTATGGATGGTGATGCCTTCAAAGCACAGGGCCGCCATGTCTAAGCAGTCATGCCAGGTGTCCATGGCATCGAATAGCCCTTCTTTGTCTTCTTGCATGTCCTTGTTGTAGGCCAGCGGCAAGGCTTTCACTGTCATCATCATTGCCGACAAGGAACCATACACCCGACCCGTTCGACCACGTATCAGTTCTAACGCATCGGGGTTTTTCTTTTGTGGCATCAGCGACGAGCCTGAGGTGACGGTATCGGCCAGCTCGATAAACCCGGACTCGCCCGAGTTATAGAAGATCATATCTTCGGCCATCCGCGACAGATGCAACATCGACATGGATGCAGCAGACATCATCTCCATCACATGATCGCGGTCCGAGACCGAATCCAAACTATTACGGGTGGCCCGTCTAAATCCCAGGTTTTGTGCCAAGGCATCGCGATCAATCGGGTACGCGGTGCCTGCCAGCGCCCCCGATCCGAGTGGGCAGGTATCCAAGCGACTAAGCGCATCTTGCAAACGCGTGGTATCACGCTCAAACATCTCCAGATAGGCCAGACACCAATGGGCAAAGGTCACCGGTTGTGCACGCTGCAAGTGGGTGTAGCCAGGCAGCACGGTACCATGGTGCTGACCCGCCACATCCACCAGCTGCTGCTGAAGCTTATCGAGAGACAGCAAGATTTGCTGGCCTTGCTGGCGACACCACAGTTTGAGATCCGTGGCCACCTGATCGTTGCGTGAGCGCCCGGTATGCAGCTTTTTGCCCAAATCCCCGACTTTATCGATCAGTTGCTGCTCGACCCAGCTGTGAATATCTTCGGCCTCTGAGTTTAAGATCTGCTCAGGGTTTTCCATCACCGACAGCTTGAGCTCATTGAGCGCCAGCTCCAATTGCTGTTGCTCGTCATCACTCAGCACGCCCACTGAACGCAAGGCTTTCGACCAAGCAATGGAGCCCACAATGTCTTGCTCTGCTAAGCGATAGTCAAAGCGCAGCGAATCATTAAACGCTTGAAACCGTTTGTCTGCTGCTTGACTAAAGCGTCCGCCCCATAATGCCATGCTGTCTCTCCTTACTGCTCACGATGCTTTTTTAATTAGGATTGTTTTTGTTTGTTCAGTGTCCGAATCCGGCTCGACAGCGAATACAAACGGATAAAGCCTTCGGCGTGGCTGTGATCGTAGACATCGTCATCCCCGAAGGTGGCAAAGTCTTCCGAGTACAAGCTATTGGTCGAGCGCTTTTGTACCACTGTCGCTTGCCCTTTATAGAGTTTGATTACCACCTCGCCCGTTACCGGCGCGGCGAGAGAATTGGCCGCGGCAACAATCGACTGACAAAGTGGCGTAAACCAACGCCCATCATAAATCAGGTGAGAGGCTTTTAAACCGAGCTCCTCACGGAACTGATAACTCTCTTTATCCAGCACCAATTGTTCAACGCCGCGCAGTGCTTCCATGATGATGGTGCCACCCGGGGTTTCGTAGCAGCCGCGGGATTTCATCCCCACCAAACGGTTCTCAACGATATCAATCCGTCCCACGCCATGTTCGGCACCTTTGTCATTCAATAGCGTTAGCACGTCATAAGGCGACATGGATTCACCATCGACCGAGACCACTTCCCCGCTTTGTACTCCCAAGGTGACAAACTCGGGCGTATTGGGCGCCTCTTCCGGCGCGACAGTCCATACCCAGCAATCTTGGTTGGCCGCCGTCCAGGTATCTTCTAACACGCCGCCTTCGGTTGAGACATGCCAAGCATTGGCATCACGTGAATAAATTTTCTCAAGGCTCGCCGTGCAAGGAATATCACGGGCGGCCAAGTAATCGAGCAGGGCTTCACGACTGGTGAGATCCCACTCACGCCAAGGCGCAATCACTTTCAGCTGCGGCGCCAGCGCGGAGAAGGTGCTCTCAAAACGGACTTGATCGTTCCCCTTGCCGGTACAGCCGTGGCAAAGCGCATCCGCGCCGACCTCAAGGGCGCACGCGACCTGCGCTTTGGCAATGATAGGACGCGCCATCGAGGTGCCAAGTAGGTACTTGCCTTCATACACCGCCCCGGTTTTCAGGCTGGGGTAAATATAATCCGCCACCATTTCGTGTTTTAGATCGGCGATAAAACACTGTGATGCCCCCGAAGCGAGTGCTTTTTGCTCAATGCCTTCGAGCTCTTGCTCGCCTTGACCGACGTCGGCGACAAAGGCGACGACTTCACAGTCATAGTGTTCTTTTAGCCAGGGAATGATGGCCGAGGTATCCAATCCACCCGAATAGGCCAGTACCACTTTGTTGACTTTGCTCATCTTGCTCTCCTTAAATCATGATGCGACGGTTTGAGTAGCGTCGTTATACGTCTTATTAACTGGCGCTAAACCGGGTGCCGATTTGCTGGCCATCGAATAATTGGGTGAGTTTTTCTGGGTAACGCCAAGTGGCAATCTCCACCGGTTTACCCAGTTCGCGGGCGGCGGCAAACGCCGCGTTGACCTTGACCACCATGCCATCGGTGATCACGCCTTTTTCTATCAGGTGTTGCGCATCCAGCTCGGTCAAACAGGGCAGTAGATGGCCTTTGCCATCCAATACACCACTGACATCCGACAGCAGCACTAGCTCCGCCCCGAGGGTGGTTGCCACCGCGACCGCTGCTTGGTCGGCATTAACGTTCATCAGCTCACCTTGGTCACTGATGCCAATCGAGCTAATAATGGGGACACAATCTGCGGCCAGTACCGCCTGCAGCAGGCTAGGATCACCGGCGCTGGCTTCTCCCACCGCACCCAGCTCAGGGTCCAGCTGGCTGACCTGACACAGGCCACCGTCGGCCAAGCTCAAGCCACAGCTTTTAATGTTTGCTTTACGTGCTTGGGCTAACAGCAACTTGTTTGCTGTCCCTGCCAACGCACCGGTGACATAATCAATCTGGTCGGCGGGCGTGACCCGTAAGCCTTGGTTTTTGACACTGGTGAGGTTGAGCTTTTTGAGCAGATCATCGACCAAGTAACCGCCACCATGCACCAGCACTAACGGGCGCTCCGCCTCACTGCGATAGGCATTGATCGCGCCGAAAACCTTGGCGAGGGTCTCGCTGCAGCTCAGTGCCGCACCGCCTAATTTAATCACTAATGGCGTTTTCATCCGTTTCTCCTAGACAATCGCGGTAGTTTCGGCAAAGCCAAACTTCAGGTTTAAACACTGCACGGCTTGGCTGGCCGCGCCTTTCAGTAAATTATCAATCGCACTGGTAAGGATCAGATGCCCATGCGCGGCCTGATAGCCAATATCGCAAAAGCCGGTATGTTGCACCGCGTGTAGCTTGGCCACCTCACCGGTAGGAAGCACCCGTACCAAAGGCGCCTCTTGATAGGCGTGAGAGAGTGCCTGCCCTACCTCGGCCTCACTAACACCTGGCGCTAATTTGGCGGTAATGGTGGCAAGAATGCCGCGCTTGTAGCTGCCAAGGTGCGGGGTGAAAATCACCGGCGTATCTAGGTGTGCGGCAATCTCTGGCTGATGACGGTGAGAAAACACCCCGTAGGCATGCAGGCTCACTTCGCAAAAACTGTTGGTCAGACTCGCTTTGCGCCCCGCGCCCGTCACGCCGCTGGTGGCATTGATCACCGGCCACATTTGTTTATCCAACAAGCCTGCATCCAGCACAGGTTTGAGCGCTAATTGACTGGCGGTGGGGTAACACCCAGGTACGGCGACCAGCTGCGCTGCTTGCAATGCCTCCCCCTGCCACTCGGCCAAGCCATACACGGCTTGCTCAAGCCATGTTGGCGATTGGTGCGCAAAACCGTAGTGTTCGGGATAAAAATCGGCTTGATTGACCCGATACGCCCCCGACAAATCAAACACCACACAGCCTTGAGCCAGAAAAACCGGCGCCAATTCATGACTGACCGCATGCGCGGTGGCTAAAAACACCACATCAGCTTGCTTGGCGACATCCTGTGGCGAGGACAATGGCATCAGTGGCATATCCACCACGCCACGCAGTTGCCCGTGCAACGCGCTCACAGGACGATTAGCGTCTTCACTGCCTGCCGAGACATATAAACCGGCCAAGTGCAATTGCGGATGGCGATGGACAAGGGCGACAAGCTCGGCTCCTGTGTAGCCACTGGCACCGACAATAATGGTGTTAAGTGTCATGGGTGTCTCTCTTTATGGATATTTAAGGCGTGCTGCGGCGCAGCAGAGTATCGAGGGCGTAGCGGATAGCCACGCAAAGCAGGCTAGCGTCGTCGAAGGGCAAGGATATTGTGTTTGGCGGTACCTAGTATCATGGTCGACTCGTCTTATAAAATATTTTTATTCATAAATAG
>NZ_MUFI01000025.1:0-49794 GCF_001996265.1 Salinivibrio sp. MA440 | reverse complement strand
AATGGCGACTTTTTTCGGCTTTCCAGCGGCGACTAATCGGGTATACGTCGCTTTAAAAACAGGATTACATTGCATCGCAGACATCATCGCCATATACAACACGGTACGAACTTGAGCACGTCCACCTTGGATCACCCGTTTGCCTTTATATCGCCCACTTTCTTTTGTCACGGGTGCAACACCAATGAGTGATGCCGCTTGTTTGTTAGTTATATAGCCCAGCTCAGGGACGTTACTGATGATAGATGCTGCCGCAATGCTGCCAATGCCAGGCACGCTTTGTAAGAGCGTATTTTTAGTCTGATATTCAGGGCATGCTTCAATCAACTTCACGAGTTTTTGCTCGATGTTGGTGATTTGATTTTTCATCGCAGTGAGCATGGGTTTGATGGTTGAATGCAAGGTTTTGGGCAGTATCTGCAAGCGGTTCTTTTCCATCGTTTGCATAGATAGTAGCTGGTTTCTCCTGATGACTAAGTCACTCATTAGACGTATATTTTCCGCCTTGATAATGGTGATTTCAGGCTTAATGGCGTCGCCATAATGTGCGATTAACTCAGCATCTAAGCGGTCATTTTTCGCTCTGCGGCCAATGGCGCCGGCGAAGCGTTTAATGTGCACAGGGTTGGCGCGTAAGATGGGTAAATTGGCTTCAATACACGCGAGCACAAAGGGCATTTCTAATCGGCCAGTGGCTTCAATGATGATGCGCTCAGGCTGATATGGCTTGATGATTTTCAATGTATCTTTAATGCCTTTATCAGTGTTTGGCACAGAGAAGAAGTACGCAGTTGGTCTGACGTAGATGTCGAGTTGCGCTTTACCGGTATCGACGCCGATGTTGATGCTTTGCTTGGGTGCAGTATTCATAATAAGCTAACTCTTGTTTGCGTAATACGGGTTCGAGACCCAGTCGAGTATTCGAGTTTGGTACTTGGAGTTCTAAGGTGCGTTCATGTTTGTTATCGGTCTCTCGACAGAGGAGCCAGCGTTCAATCGAACTGCACATTAGAAAGCTTTAGTTGCAGCTAAAGCCTGGGTCTCACTTTACCCAAATACGGGTGAGATTATCCATACAAACGCTTCAAGAGGGACAGCCAACGCACGGCATTTTTACTATGCGTTGGTTTTGGTGATTACGGTGTTATGCGGAAAGTTAGTAGTAGCGTTGGCTGCCCCTTAAGTGGGCATTAAGCGTACAAAATTAGACGACTTGGAGGTAACGGTAGGTATTGAAGCGAGAGCAGTGATCTCGTTCGGATTGGAAGTGAATATTGAAATGAAAGCGAAAGCCATAATGGAGGTAGTTATGGAAAATCTGATCGTATTTACTACATGCGTTTGGTGCGGGGTGGCGTTTCTGCGGGCCTGGTGGGACACTTTCAATCCGAGCGAGAGATCAGTAATTGTGAATTGCCTTCCCGATCCAGGAGAAACGAGAGGAGGTTCGATTCCTTCTCCCCGCACCATAATTTACGTAGCGCGCTTTGTAGCAGTGGCGCTTAACACATATGAGCCCTTCTCCGGTCACATATGAGCCCTTCTCCGGTCAATAGGCAATAGCATTTTTTTGGCTGCGCCAGCAGCCAATGCTCTCGAACAGCAAAGTCGTCTACTTCGTTCTGTCATTTCCGCCATTAAGTCATTGCTTACGGCAAACACATATAGAAGGTCTCTTACTGCGGTCTCACCGCTGCCTGCCAATCCTGTGACAGGGCCATTAGACATTATTCGGTTAACCCAAGCAGGCGCTATTCAAAAAGAAGGCTAAACGTTTGTTTTCCAGTTATCTTCAGGCTCAGTTTGGGTGTAAGCAACTTTGTTGTTCGCTTGTGTGCGCAACAATGGGGCGGCTAATCAAAGCAAAGGGGCTTGGACAACCATTGGTACAGCAGACCATTGGGGCTTAATGCCCAGTGAACTCAGTCAGCAGCGTGCTCCTTCTCAGCACCAGTTAGACGTTCAGCTCACCCCATTGTGCGACTTACTCGGGTAAGAACTTGTGTTCGTCAAACACGGTTTTGTTCCTCAACATGAAGTAAACGCAGCGTCCCAGCTTGTGGGCGAGTGCAGAGAGTGCTTTGGCTTTACTCATGCGCTTTTGTAATCGGTTTAGGTATTTCCTGGCCTTTTCATTGCCGCGAAGATAAAGCACCGCCGCTTCAGAGAACGCCCATTTAAGGTGTGCGTTACCGATTTTGTTGCCATTGGTCCCGTATTGTTTTCCCGCAGATTCGGCTTTGCATTTAATCAGTCGCGAATAAGACGCGAACTGTTGGACAGTTGGAAAACGTTGGATGTTGCCAATTTCATACAAGATAGTTAGTGCCAGAATACGGCCAATGCCAGGGATGGTTTGTAGCAGTTGGTAATCTTGCGGATTATGTTGTTTGGCATTTTGCTCGATGAAGTGTTCAACGCTTGCCAGCTCTTTGGTGTAGAAGGCAATCACGTTCAAATCGATATCGAGATTGCGGTTTATTGCTGGTTCGTTGAAGCGGTTGCGAACCTCCTCTCTGGCGCAGGGGTAGCGCAGTTGGAGGTTAGGTGCAGGATGATTGTACTGACTAAAGGTGTTGGAGACATGGGCTTTCAAATCAGCGCCGTGACGCATGATTTTGGTTCGGCGGCGAAGCAAATCGCGAGTGGCCCTCATCGCTTTTGGATAGACATAAGCCAGCGGAAAGTTACCCCCCCTGAGAAGAGAAGCAATCTTATAGGAATCAATGCGGTCGTTTTTGGTTTTRCCGCCGTGAATGGCTTTCATGTATAAGGCATGGCCGAGCACAAAGTCAAAGGCGTAATCGAGGCAAAGGTCACTCACCCAATACCAGCAATGCATACACTCGACGCCGACAACAATTTGGTCTTGAAAGGGCGCAAGAATGTCTAAGAGTGCGTCAGGGTTGGCGTCAACTTTCTTATGAACCACGGTGTTACCCGCAGAATCAATGATACAGACGTAAAGAATGCGCGCATGCAGATCGATGCCGCAGTAATAATCGTGCTGTTGGTTATAAAATCTCATGAGTCTTCTCCTTTTTGGATTTGTCGCCTTCCAGCTTAGCCTGCTGGTTGAGCTGGAGGAGAAGGCTCAATGAGTATCAAGGCCAGTCACGGCGACGGATTTTTCTTTGCGGCTGCGCCTACATTACAAAGCCGCGCGTGCTGGCGGCGTTAAGTGTCTAAAGAGTCGAGTATGGAACTAGATACTAAATCGAAATTGAAGCGATATATTGAGCGTGAAAATATTGCTAGCGTTCTAAACAACACTAAATGGGAGCGCCTTTTTAAAGAGCTTCAGGAAATCGAATTCACGCTAGATTTTCAACGCAAAGACTTAGATGAAACTGAACCAAGCCCGGATTACTGGGATTCTGACCTATATCATGTCATGGGGGCGTGGGAGCAAATAGAGTGGCTTAATATCAGAGCTTTAATCAGTCGTCCTAAAGGGGCTTTGATTAAGCCGGAAATAGAAGATAACACTCAATTATTAATAAAAGCATTGAGGCAATCTGGTGTACCTTATTGCATATACAATGATGGCATAAGAATTTATGGTTATTTGCGTCCAGGAGTTAGCCCTGAGTGGTTCAGTACTTAACAAGCGGCTCCAACGGAAAAATTTCCACTGTCACCTTTTGTACAAAAAACACGCAAAAAGCCGCCATCAATAATTTGCTCGGTGAGCCGGGCGTTAGCAGCACAAATGGAGGAATAAACATGGTTACACTATCAAAGCGCCTTTCCTGCTTTGCAGCACTAATTATTTGTATGGTGATGATGGGGCTGGTGCATGCTGAAACCGTTGAAGGAGCCACCTACTCAATAATTTCCGACAACGAATTTCGGGACGTGAAACGGAGTGTTGATGTGAGGTTGGACAGGAAGGTGTCGGCTGAGGCGTTAAGAACGATAGCTATGGAATTAAAAAATATGGAGCGCAAGAAATATGACCGGATTTTTATTGCTTATTACCTTCCAAATATGAAGGTTGGTTCAGGTGCCTGGGCAACAACGCATTTCGATCCCGAATTAGAAGTGAAAATCCTTGGGCTTACTGCTGAGGAAGAAGAGAAGATGGTGCGTGCTGCAAAAAGCACACCTCGTGATGTGGTAGGCATTTGGATGGATGATAGGCCATACGTGGGCGCAACGGTAACAATATATCGCGAAAACAACAAACTGTATTTGGAATCGAAATATAAGGATGGCAGTGGTTCCACCGAGGAAATGACTGAATCCCAATCGACTGTTGGTTCAAAGCTCGTGGAAAAGGGTGGCAACCCCCATGGGGAGTACTTTGTGCTTGATAAGAAAGGAAATCTACAAGCTGGCGACAATAATGGAATTTTCTTGAAATACAAAAAACTCAAATGAACAAATTAATTGCTGCTAACAATCATATACACTCGGACAACAAAAAGCGCTGCTCCTCGTTCCTCATCGCTATACTTTTTGTTGCCGGTGATGTGAAGCGTTAGGGAGTATCCAATTGAAGCTTAACGATAGGTCACCTAAGTCGAAAGAAAAGTTTGCCGACAGCTTGATGGCGGTTGCGAACACGATTCATGGCGCAGTCCTTGTCAGCATCTTCGTCTTTCCGCTTACGGCATTTCTAACGGCAATCTTCGGAAACCAAGAGCCTTTTTCTTTTATCGCAATAATTCGGAGAATGACATGGGCGAATGTCGGGTTATTTGCACTTGTCTATCTTTTGCCCATCTTGGCCGGAGTAAAGGCTAAAGAGAAAGCAATGGACTTGTACGATGAAGTGGCTAAATCAAGTCCCTAACAAGTGTAGGCACGGCGACTCCGGCTCCATTCCGTGGGCGCGCATGCTGCAAGCGTTAAATTGTTTATGAATCGAGAGTTAATGAATACCTGCAACGAATGCGGTAGTGCCTATCGACCTGAGGCTTCTGAGATGGCCGCACTGTGTCCTGAGTGCACTCACCGCTTATACGGCTACAAAAATTGCCCACACGAAATGGAAAGTGGGCGTTGCAAGATATGTGGGTGGGATGGCTCTGTATCCCCGTTCCTTAAATACCAGAATCAAGGGCAAGAACTCTAATGACATCGGGGTTGACTGCCAATTTAACAAAGCCAGGCAGTAGGACGCTCGCAAGCTCGGGCCTCTGCTGGCAGCGTTATACCCTTAGGAGGATAAATGAACTTCGATGAATCAAATAATCCGACAGTAGACAGATTGGCTGCTATGTATGATGAATTAGAAAGCCTAGGGGGATTGTCGGAAGATCTTGAACGAGAATCTTCTGTATTATCAGTGATAAAAAATTTTAATTCACGATTTAAAGATCAAGCATGGGTACTTAATGATTACTTACCTTTGGCGCATTGCGAAGAAGCGGTAACGTTAGCGGAGGGTGGCAACCTATCTGAAGCTGAAAAAGTACTGATAAAAGGGGTCAATGATGGCCTTTCACTTTTCATGCAACACCTATCAACGGCTAAAGAATTTAAACAACGAGAAGTAATTCTTAACAACGCAAAAGAACTACAGTTACAAAAAAACTATGGAGCAGTTGTTCCTCTTTTGTTGATGGCTATTGATGGAATATCTAATGATATTATGAATCTTGGGCTATTCGCCCAAGATTCAGACATAGGTGTATGGGACTCTATATGCCAATATGACGATGCTTTCACTTATTTACAAAATAATTTTCTTACCAAAAGTAGAACTAAAACAAATTTCGATGAAATATTTTTTCCTTTCAGAAACGGGGTTTTACATGGTAGGGATGTAAATTATGCGAATGCAAGTGTATCGGCTAAATGTTGGAATATATTGTATGTTTTACGTACTTGGTATCGTGATAAAAAAGATGAATCTTACAAAAGGCGCAAACTTTATGCTGAGTTAAATATTTCGACAGAAAATGAAAAATTGAAGCTTTACTTAGAGCAGTTTGATAAGCGCGCGAATGATCTTTTATTTATAGAAAGGTCAGGTGCGTCAGAAATAGCAAATTTTTTTTTGGAAAGCTGGAAGAAAAAGCAATGGGGGAAAATTGTGCTTCATATGTACGATCTATCCGGTAAGCATCAAGGGAAATCAGCAAGTGAAGTTAGAGAAACATACGCTAACTTTGAATTGATCGATTATAGGTGTATAGGAGGCAATTGTGACACTCCTAGCAGCGTTGTCTTAGATGTTTATTTGACTATCTCTTTCGTAGGGCAAAGAGAGGAGCATTTGGTAAAACTTCGGTTAAACTATTCATCTGACGACCTCCTACCTTTGCCAATGAATCATCCTGATGGTAATTGGGGGATTGTACAAAACTCATTGTCATCAATACTGTTTGGACGGGTATAACAAATAAGAATAAGTGTCGCGCAGCCGACACTTTATTTGGGTGTTGAACAAGCCCGTTGCTTTATTAAGTAAATAGCTCGAATGCGCATAGGTGGGTGCTGCGTCTGGCACTTTTTTCAGCGCGAGCGCAGCCAGGAAGTGAGCAGATAGACCTCACTTCAATACGTTACGTTAACGATGTGGTTTTTGTCGGTTTGCTCTCCTGTGTTTAAGTGAACGCCATTCTCCTTATTCTGTTCGCCTTTCGGCTACCTCGGTCGTGTCACGCCCACGCAGACCATGAGCCGCTCCCCACATGTAGGACAGCATCGTGTCGTATGCTGCTCAGGGGCCGTCTCAACGGGCAAGGTCTGGTGTGCCATGTGAAGCAACATACGTTGAATATGGTATCGCTTGTGTTTGGCGCTGCCATGCAATAAGCCATAGTCACGCACGCGTTGTAGTCCTTTGGGTAAGACATGCTGAAGTATTAACATCAGGAACTGATTGGTAGGCAACGAGCGAGTCGCCGATTGATTTGTCTGGCTGTCGGTGTACCGGAAGGTCACCTGATGGTCACTGATGTCGATGATATCTTTGTCGGGCGTGCGGATAAAGATACTGCTGATTGGCAGAGTAGGAAGAAACATAGGCGTTATACGCCAAAGATTGGGTTAACATCCATACTCTTATGCAAGATTCTGATGATCTGGATGTTTTGGCTACCAATTTGTTGATAAAAAATAACATGGCTTCCTTGTGGAAATTTTCGGTAGCCATCTCTGATTCCATCACAAGTTTTACCAATATCAGGATTTTCAGCGAGTAGCCAAAATGATTCATCGAATTGTTTGAGGTAAATATTACGTTGCTCGCGGCCCCATCTGCGGAAGGTAAACAAGGCAATGTCTTTTAAATCAGACTTTGCCTTGTTGGTTAGTTGAAATGGTTTCATTTTCCCTCTTCGCTATCTAGTTCACTGATAAACGAATCGAGGTCATAATCAGCCATACCACTTTCTTCACCTTCAACGAGTAGTTGTCGCAAAGTGTTTATTTTCGTTTCTTGTGTTTCGAGTAAACGTAGAGCGGAACGAATTACTTCACTTGCTGAGCCATAGCGTCCACTTTGGATTTGGTTACTGATGAAGCTATCAAAGTGTTCGCCGAGAGTGATGCTAGTATTTTTAGCCATTGCAATCTCCTAATACCAAATAGTACCTAATTATGGTATTAATTTGAGGTAATCGCAAGTGGCGCACAACAAACCAGGATGTCGTCAATCACTAAATTTTAGCGAGATTTTTATGTCTCTGAACATCGAATTTAAGATCACTACCATCTTGCGCACACAGGCAATAATGGCGACTTTTTTCGGCTTTTTAGCGGCGACTAATCGGGTATACGTGGCTTTAGAAACAGGATTACATTGCATCGCAGACATCATCGCCATATACAACACGGTACGAACTTGAGCTCGTCCACCTTGGATCACTCGTTTGCTTTTATACCGTCCACTTTCTTTTGTCACGGGTGTAACATCAATGAGTGACGCCGCTTGTTTGTTAGTTATGTGTATTTCTAGCTTGGAGGTTAGATGGAATCGGTTAATGTAGCATTAAACCCGCTGGATTGGTCTGGTGTTTCAGCAATTACATCAATCCTGATGCTTCTCATCAATTTTTTCTTACTCGTGTCGGTAATTTTTGCTTACCGCACCATTAAAGAGGAAGTAAAAAATAGGGACAGTACCCTGCTGCTTTGGGCAATGGATGAAATGTCAAAGATCAAGTCAGACTTATCATTGCTTCATAATGCAGGCGACTATTCAAACGGAGAGCTAGGGGGCGAAGACCATGAGGTCGCTTGGTCTAAAGAAACCGTTGATGCAGCGTATCGTGTCAGTATTGTGATGCAACGATTGTCCTATATGGCTATGTCAGGGCTTATTAGTCGAGAGCATTTTTCAAAAATGTGGGGTCCTGCTTTTATAAAGGCCTGGGATTCGTTAGAGCCGTATATCCATCACAAGCGCTTCCTAAATGGTGAACCTTTGACGCTCGCAAAGGGCGCCTACAGCCGGAATGATTTCGAAAAATATGCCCTGTACTGTAGGGATCTAAACACATAACACGGCCAAGCACGGCGGCGCCCTTTGACCTTTAAATTGCGCCTTTGGCTCCATTCCAAGGGTGCGCATGCTGCAAGCGTTAGAAAACTAGGAAGTTACGGATGATCAAGGAAGTTGGAAGCACAGTAATTCAAGAGTTTCACAAAGCTCAATGTCATTGTGGTTCAGTCGAGTTTGAGCTGCACTTGCCACAGGGCATCGAAAAGCCTAGGCGTTGTGATTGCTCGATATGCCGTCGTAAAGGAGCAATAGTAGCCTCAGTAAAATTGGATGGCATTCGTATTTTGAAAGGTAAAGAGCATTTAAAACTTTATCAATTCAATACGAATACAGCAAAGCATTACTTCTGCTCAAACTGCGGTATTTATACACATCACCAAAGGCGTTCAGATCCAAGTGAGTATGGTTTTAATGTGGGTTGCTTAAACGGGGTAAATCCATTTGATTTAGGTGATGTTGTAACAAATGATGGGGTTAATCATCCAGCGGACAAACGATAACGACTTATGAAGGATATAGACATGCGTGATCATTACGATTTTTCTGAGTCCGTTAAGAATCCATACGCCAAGAAGCTCAAGAAGCAGGTTACGATCCGGCTGGTGTCGGAAAGGCAAAAGATCCGACCAAGAAGTGGATTCTACTTTTGCGTGCTGCAGAGCCGGGCGTTAGGCTAAACATGTCAAATTCAGATGTTACGGACAAGGAGGCCTGATAATGCTTTGGATTGTAATTAAGTACCTTACAACGGCAGCTATTGTAGTGTTGATTTCAGAAGTCGCAAAACGAAGCGATAAAATGGGAGCTTTAGTTGCTGCGTTGCCTACGATAACCATATTGGCGCTGGTTTGGATGTATATTGAAGGGCAAGGAAACAGTAAGCTTTCAAATCACGCTTTTTATACTTTTTGGTATGTGCTGCCAACATTACCAATGTTTTTGCTATTCCCTTACTTGCTAGCCAAATATTCGTTTTGGATTACGTTACTAATTAGTTGTTTTGTTTCGATAGCTTGTTTTGTAATTACTCACGCAGTAGTAAAGCAATTTGGGTTAAATTTGCTGTAAGAAAGTTTAGCCTAACAAACGAGAATAAGTGTCGCGCAGCCAACAAGTGGGTAGATACGCTGTCACGCCCACGCAGACCATGAGCCGCTCCCCGCATGAAGGATAACATCGTGTCGTATGCTGCTCAGAGGTCGCCTCAATGGACCAGATCTGAACAACTATCCTGACATCGGGAGATTCAGTGCTGTCCATATTGTGGTGAGAAGTTAGAACGAGAACTTACCCAGCAAAAGCAACCTTACTATTACCATTTCGGCGCTTGCTAATTAGGCTGCTGATCTATGTTTTTTTAGTACGTTGTCAATCACTCGTTTTTGGCGAGGTTTTTATCTCACATTGCGCCGTCTCTGAGCATTGAACTTACGATCACCGTCATATTACCAACGGTGCAGGTTTATTCTTTTAATGCGATTTATTACGCAGTTTGGATCGCCTGCTATCGAAGAAGGACGATGAGGATCAGTCAAGCCTGAAGTGATGACTTTGCCTTAAATGAACACAATTGATAGGGAATAGAGAGTAAACCTGATATGATCCATGTCTTCCAGTTTTCACGTTGATAGCACTGGATTTACCTAAGACTAGGAACTATTTTGACCAATAATGACATTTTACGCCGTGTACGCTATACATTTGATTTAAAAGATAATGTAACAACTGAGATCTTCGCTTTAGCCGATTATACAGTGACCAATGATCAAGTCAGTCGCTGGCTGAAAAAAGAAGACGATGAATATTTTGTTAAACTTAGCGATACAGAACTAGCGATATTTCTGAATGGCTTTATCAATCTTAAACGTGGTAAACGAGACGGTGAGCAGCCTAAGCCAGAGCAAAGGCTAAGTAATAATATCGTTTTTCAAAAATTACGCATTGCTTTGAACTTAAAAGCAGACGATATTTTAGATATTCTGCAGCTTGCCGATTTTCGATTAAGTAAGCATGAGCTCAGTGCCTTTTTCCGTAAACCGGATAATAAGCACTATAAAGAGTGCAAAGACCAAGTGCTGCGAAACTTCTTATCAGGCCTCCAGCGTCAGTTACGTCCAAGTAGTGACCAATTCGATGTAGAATAAGCGATAACACTATCAAATAGCTTCCTCATCTGCGTGCCTAGCAGCATGAGGATGACTATTTACAAAAAACACGTATAAAAGGAATGTTTGTGTGAAAAGTAACTGTGTTCTCTTTTTAACATTCACAGTAATGCTGCCATGTTTTAGTACTGTGGCTGCAGAGCTCCCCATTAAAAAGCAGAACCTAATGGGGCAGTGGACATGTTCGTTTACCATGCAAGGTGATAAAGTCTACAAAGAGCAATGGACATTAAAAGATAACAACGCGTTCTCACTACAAGGACGTGTTGAATATTTTCTTGGCGAAAAGAATGCGCACTTTTTATATGATGCGACAGGTGAATGGGAGTTAATCAACGAGACAATTAAGTTGGTTTACAATCCGTTTGAGTTTCAGAGCAAAGACAGCTTCAGTCAAGATTATATCTCCGATATTGAAACCGTATACATTACACCGGCATGGAATGGCACACGACGATTTCAGTACGACGTTGAGGCATTGTCAGCATCACGTATGCAAATCGGCGATGACTACGATAGCTGGCAATGTAAAAGAAACAAACGTGCGAATTAAACGGCTAAAACTACTTTGTTGATAACTCGCGCAACGTGCCAAACCGCGAATTAGGTAGAAAGATCAAGGATGCTAATGAATACAGAACAACAGGATTACTTAAACGCCTACCTTGCCACTTTAAGTGACGAAGAACGTCAGGCCGTGCCTGAAACCATTGCCGAGTACTTTTGCGCGGATGAATACAACGCCAATGAATGCGCTCGTTTGATTGACCAAGGCATTAAACGCGCATCGTGCAGCTTAAAAGCCTGCTATGAGATAGAAAACGAACCCTACCCACAAGTGGGCCGTTTAACTGTGGTGCTTAACTGGGCGCAGCAGCCGGTTTGTATTATTAAAGTGACTGAAGTGAGCGAGTGCCCGTTTGATCAAGTGACTGCTGAATTTGCCGCTGCGGAAGGTGAAGGAGACAAGAGCTATGCGTGGTGGCGGCAGGCACATCTTGCATTTTTTGAGCAGGAAGGGCGAACACTCGGCGTGCCGTTTACAACCCAATCCCCTTTGGTGTTAGAGCGCTTTGAGAAAGTCTATCCGCTTGATAACCATGAAACTGAGCAGGTAAGCGCATGATAAAACAAGTCGGTCAAACATCCATCCAACCCGAACACTTGGCCCGCTGTCACTGCGGGGCGGTTGTGTTAAGCGAATAACCACTAAACATGTTCTTTAAGTTGTACATGTCTGGTTTGTTGCTCTATACTTCGATGGTGTACGAATAGGAGCAATCCGATGAAAATCATTTCGTTTACTGAAGCGAGAAATGGCCTCAAAACGGTATTAGATGGAGTGGTTGATGACGCTGATACCACTGTCATTACCCGACGTGATGCAGAGGATGCGGTGGTGATGTCGCTTGATTACTACAACAGCCTTATGGAAACCGTCCATCTGTTGCGCTCGCCCGCCAATGCTGAGCACCTAAATCGCTCCATTACTCAGTACAAGATGGGGAAAGCGATGGAGCACGCGTTAGTCGATGACGATGAGTAGTCGCTTACTTTGCTGGACGGATGATGCGTGGCGTGACTACGTGTACTGGCAAAGTCAGGATAGAAAAACACTCAAGCGAATCAACAAGCTTATCCTCGATGTAAAACGAACGCCATTCGAGGGAATAGGCAAGCCCGAAGCACTAAAAGAAAATCTGACAGGCTTTTGGTCGCGGCGTATTGATGATACCAATCGGCTGGTTTACGCCGTGGATGATAGGTCTATTACGATCCTATCTTGCCGATATCACTATTAATCACCTAGCGCATGATGTAGGCCGCGCGTTTGCCGTGGGAATCGAATGCGTTGTGATCCCAAGTGTAGCAATTCAGTGAGTCAAACACATAAACTCCCTTCTATCTTAGGGCCTTGGTTCGTCAACACGGTCAATTTAGCGTAGGATGCCAGTAATCCAGTCACATGTAGCTGTTTATGACTATTGAAGTAACAAACGTGCCAACCTCCGATGTTACCTGCGCGACGTGTAAAGCGTGTTGCTGTCGCTTAGAGGTGATGCTGATTACCGATACCGGTGTACCGAGAGAGCATATTGAAATCGATGCTTGGGGCGGAGAGGTAATGAAACGGCTTGACGATGGTTGGTGCTCGGCGGTTGATCGAGACACGTTTATGTGCACGATTTATGAAAATCGGCCTTGGATTTGTCGAGAGTTTGAAATGGGCTCAGATGAATGCATCGATGAGCGTAAAAACATGTAACCACTATTCACCGTGAAAAAAGAGGGCCTGTTGAACAAACAGGCCCTCTTTTTTTATTTTTTGATCGCGCGAGGGCGGCCGTTCTCATCAATGGCAACATAGTTAAATGTTGCATGACTGACCTTATTACGATCACCAATTTCATCATGGCTGACGGGCTTAACCCATACCTCGAGTTCAATGGTTATCGACGTATTGCCGATACGTTGGCAGGTACCGTAGCAGCAGACCACATCGCCGACGCTCACCGGTGATTTAAAGGTAATGTCATTGACTGAGACAGTCACAACGCGACCGCCTGAGATTTCTTTCGCCAAAATGGCGCCGGCCAGATCGAGCTGAGACATAATCCAGCCACCAAAAATATCACCATTGGCGTTAGTGTCCGCAGGCATCGCTAATGTACGAAGTAGCAGTTGGCCGCGTGGGCAGTTGTTTTTATTGTCAGACATGGCTCTCTTCACATCTTATTGAAAAGGGGCAATGCGCCCCTTTTTTACTGTACAAGATAAGAATTGTGACCGCTAACACAGCATTCGGGCACGTTTTTATTGGTCCGATAAGCGTTAAACCCAATCCCAGCCGAAGACCAACAGCATTAAAATGGGGCAAATAACACGCACATAGCCGGGCCAAATTTTCCAGAACCAGGTGTCGCCCAGTTCAGGACTGCCTTGCACCAACTCTTTTAATATTTCGTTGCGGTGCCATAGCCAACCGGCGACAAGCGCAAACAGTAGGCCGAGAATTGGCTGTGCGTATTCAGTGGTCACGGTGACGACCAAGCCAAACAGCTCGCCAAAGTTGTAGACGATGATGGCCGAGGCGGCGGTGATCAGGCCACCTATCCACCAGACCGCTTTTTCTCGTGATTGTTTCAGCTCTTCGGTCGCACAGGCGACAGGCACTTCAAGCATGGAAATCGCCGAGGTGAGTGCCGCAATCACCATGAGCAGGAAGAAGGCAAAACCGATGAATAAGCCAGCCGAGCCCATGGTGTCAAACATGGCCGGTAATACGCTAAATACCAGGGTGTCGCTGCTCAGCAATTCGCCCGCTTCGCTGTATATCGCCACCCCATTGTGCTGTGCCACAAACATGGCGGGCATGATCAGTAGCCCCGCGGTAAAGGCAATGCCCGTATCGAGTAGCGCAACTTGCGCGGCCGTTTTAGGAATGCTGGCAGATTTGGATAAGTAAGAGCCGTAGACCATCATCACGCAGACACCGAGCGATAACGAGAAGAAGGCTTGCCCCATGGCACTCACAACCAGGCTAGGTGACAGGTGTGACATATCGGGGATCAGGTACATTTTTAAACCGTCGATCGCACCCGGTTGGAACAAAATGTACACCACCATGACCACGAACAACAAAAACAGGACGGGCATAAGGCGGGATGACCAACGTTCAATACCGTTAGCAATGCCATTGCGCACAACCAGGATGGTCGGCACCATAAAACACAGCATCAATACCAGATTTCGGGTATCGCTAAATGATTCTAACCAGGTTGCTGTTTCGGTAAAGCCCAATGCGGTGAGTAAAGGCGAGACCATAAACCCGACCAGCCAGCCAGCGACAATGGCATAGAAGCTCAGAATACCCGTCGCTCCCAGCATACCGACTAAGCCGAGCAGGCGGCCCAACCACTTGTGTCCGCCGGCAACCGACGACAAAGAGCGAACAGGGTTGGCATTACCGTAACGACCAATAGTGAGTTCTGCTATTAAAAGAGGGTACGCTAGGATAAAAACCATTAGCAGATAAATGAATAGAAAAACGGCGCCGCCGTTAGAGGCGGTTTGGGTAGGGAATCCCCAAATGTTGCCTAGCCCAATGGCTGAGCCTGCTGCCGCCAAAATAAACCCAATGCGGGATGAAAATTGTGCGCGTTGTGTGTTTGCCATACCTACTCGTTATCGTTTGCGATAATTAATTGATTTTTTTTAACGACACCTCAGGATGTCGTCGTTGATGAAACTGTCAAAGGTGTAAACTTTTTATTACGAACTTGGATGAGTGATTCCCAGCTCAAAGACTCGTAAGTAAAACAGTTTATGCGTAGAATTTGAAGATCTTGCCGTATGTAATGCCTAAAATAAGCATAATTTCCCCATATTCTTCCTGCTCGTGATGACTTCTTCGACAGTGATAAGCGCGATTCGCTACCTATAGTGAGTATCACAGTGACTTTCTCTGCTGCAATCACTGATTTAACAATCTAGTAACATTGCGATGAGTTGTCACAATAATATGAATGACTGCGCTAAGATAAGCGCCAATGATGTGCGTTAACTCACTGTCGAGTCTGATTGTGTCGTAACCTAAAGACAAGACGTTGCTTGCACCCGCTCATAACCTAGGCAGAATGGAAGAGCTAGCGGGTTAACCCTTTATTAATGACTATCAAGGTGTGCACTTGGGCATGGAAAAAGTCTACGAAATCCTTACCGTACTGTTGTTGTTACTGTACTGGTTAACAATTGCGGGTGTAACGATACGCGTGGTATTCAAGCGACGCGCACTGGGCGTGTCGATTGCTTGGCTGATGATTATCTATATTTTGCCGATTGTGGGGGTGATTGCGTACCTGCTTTTTGGAGAATTGAACTTGGGGAAAACCCGAGCCGTGCGGGCGAAAGCGATGTTTGAGCCTTATCGTCAGTGGCTGTTAAGTTTACAAGCGTGTCCCGCGCACCGTCCCCATCATATCAATGAGCAATCCCACCATGTGAACCGGCTCTGTCATGCTCGAATTGGTGTCCCTGAGCTCACGGGCAATCAATTGGCGCTAAAAACGGAACCGGCAGAGATCCTTAAATCTGTGGCACTCGACATTCGTCAGGCGCAAAAAAGTGTGGATATGGTGTTTTATATCTGGCACCCGGGCGGGCACGCTGATGAGGTGGCGCAGGCGGCGTGCGATAAAGCAAAACAGGGCATTCCAGTGCGGATCATGTTGGATTCTGCAGGGAGCAAAGCTTTTTTCCGTAGTAAATGGCCTCATGCGATGCGCGAGGCCGGGGTTGAGCTGATAGAAGCACTGGCGGTGAACCCGTTCAGGATGTTCTTTCGTCGCCTCGATATTCGCCAGCATCGTAAAGTGGTTATTATCGATAACCAACTGGCTTATACCGGCTCGATGAATATGGTCGATCCACGATTTTTCAAGCAAAATGCGGGTGTTGGTCAGTGGGTCGATGTGATGGTTCGCGTGTCGGGGCCGACGGTATCGGTGCTTAGCAGCGTATTTGCCTGGGACTGGGAAGTTGAAACCGGCATTCGTGACCTGCCCAGTGCGCCCGAATGCTTGATGATAGAAGATCATCAACATGCCAATCATGCCGTACAAGCGATTCCGTCAGGGCCTGGATTGCCTGAGGGAATGATCCAACAAGTGCTCACCTTGGCCATTCACCAAGCGGAAACCAGTATTACGATTACCACGCCTTATTTAGTCCCCAGTGAAGGCCTGATGGTCAGCCTGCAAACCGCGGCGCAACGCGGTGTGAAAGTGACGATCATTGTGCCGGAAAAAAATGATTCGCTGATGGTGGAGTGGGCGAGTCGCTCATTTTTTGAGGACTTGATGTCAGCGGGGATAAACATCTATCGCTTCAGCGGTGGCTTATTGCATACCAAGTCAGTGCTTGTCGATGAGCAGTACTGCTTAGTGGGAACGGTAAACCTTGATATGCGCAGCCTATGGTTAAACTTTGAATTGACTTTGACTGTCGATGACCCTGAATTTTGTGCTGCTATTAACCAATTACATCAGGATTATCTGGCTCAGTCTTCGCGCGTAAACCCTGAGAGCTGGCAACAGAGGCCGGTTTACCTCAAACCTATCGAGCAGTTTTTTTATATGTTTAGTCCGCTGTTGTAAAAAAAGCCCACCATGGCACGACTTGCCTGGTGGGCTTTTTGCTATCGGTACTGATGACGACAAGCGACTGAAAGCTACGAGGCGTGTGCTGTTGCCGCTTTCATGGCTCGGACAAACTCAGTAAGCGCGTTGAGCATAGTCGGCACGTCGTGCTGATGGGTTTCAATAATTTTCACCACCGCTGAGCCTGATATTGCACCGGCGGCTCCGGCCACAATGGCTGCCTTGACTTGCTCAGGGGTTGAAATACCAAACCCAAGTAGCGGGCGCGGTGCTTGATGATGAAGTAGGGTGCCTAGCAAGTGCTCGACCGGTGTGCCGGCTTTGGCTTCCGCACCAGTTACCCCGGCGCGCGATACCAAATAGGTATAGCCACGACCCAGCTCGGCCACTTTGGCGAGGGTTTTATCGTCCGCATTGGGTGGGGCGATAAAAATCGGATCGATACCGTGCGCTAGGGCGTGATCACGAAAGGGGGCGGATTCAGAAATCGGGGCATCGGCGATAAGCACCGAGTCGACGCCAACCTCAGCGCAGCGGGTGTAAAATGTTTCGATACCCCGTGCATAGACTAAGTTGGCGTACATTAATAACCCAATGGGAATCGTGGGGTGCTTGGCACGAATGGTCGCTAACATGTCAAAACAGGTATCGGGTGTGGTGCCGGCTGCCCGCGCTCGGATGGTGGCGTCTTGAATGGTCGGCCCATCAGCGAGCGGATCGGAAAATGGCATGCCGAGCTCTAGGGCATCCGCGCCACCTTCAATCAAGGCATCGACCACGGCGAGCGATTGCTCAGGATTCGGATCCCCCAAGGTCACAAAGGGAACAAAGGCGCCTTGCTGTTTGGCATCCAAGTTTGCAAACATTGATGAGTATCGCGTTGATGGTGCCACCATTACAGCTCTCCTTTGCCTTCTAAAATCTCATAAACCGAAAAAATATCTTTGTCGCCTCGGCCCGATAAATTAACCACCAATATCTGCTCTTTATTGGGGTCGGCGGCGATCATTTTTTGCGCGTGTGCCAGGGCGTGGGCGGTTTCTAATGCGGGAATGATCCCCTCATTACGCGCCAGTGATTGAAAGGCTTCCAGCGCCTCGTCATCCGTGGCCGCCGGGTATTCAGCACGACCAATGGCGTTGAGGTGGGCATGTTGAGGTCCCACGGACGGGAAATCTAACCCCGCAGACACGGAATACGACTCTTCTACTTGGCCATATTCATCTTGCATTAATGGCGATTTCATCCCAAAGAAAATCCCGGGCTTACCGTGTTTTAAGGGTGCGCCGTGCTGATCGGTATCGAGTCCTTTACCGGCCGGTTCCACGCCAATTAAGCGCACGTCTTTGTCTTCAATAAAGTCCGCAAACATACCAATGGCGTTTGAGCCGCCGCCGACACAGGCGATCACCGCATCGGGCAAGCGGCCTTCTGCGCGCAGGATTTGTTCGCGGGTTTCTTCGCCAATAATGCGTTGAAACTCGCGCACAATGGTCGGGAAAGGATGAGGGCCGGCCGCGGTGCCGAGCAAGTAGTGCGCGGTATCATAGTTGGCAGACCAGTCGCGCATCGCCTCGTTACAGGCATCTTTGAGGGTCGAGGAGCCCGCGTGCACGGGGATCACCGTTGCGCCCATCAGCTTCATGCGAAACACATTGGGGCTTTGACGTTCAACATCCTTGGCACCCATATAAATGCGGCATTTTAGCCCCAACAGCGCACATGCGAGTGCGGTCGCCACGCCGTGTTGTCCGGCGCCGGTTTCGGCAATAATTTCTGATTTGCCCATGCGCTGAGCGAGCATCGCTTGGCCAAGCACTTGGTTGGTTTTGTGCGCGCCACCGTGGAGTAAATCTTCACGTTTGAGATAGAGTTTAGTCTTGGTGCCCTTGGTAAGATTACGGCATAACGTCAGTGCGGTGGGGCGTCCCGCGTATTCTTGCAATAGACGAATATAGTCGTCTTTAAAGGTGGGATCTTCTTGCGCATCAATAAACGCTTGCTCGAGTTGATCGAGCGCAGGCACCAAAATTTGTGGCACGTACTGGCCGCCAAATTCACCAAAATAGGGGTTAAGCTTGCTCATAATAATCCTTTTACGTCTTTAATTTGGTGCCGAGGTGCGTCGTTCACCCCGGCGTAATCACTCATCTCTGGACAATTAATAACGGCGTAGGGCACGAAACGCCGCGTTAAGCTTGTGGGCGTCTTTCACTCCGGGCGCATGTTCGACGCCGGAGTTAAAATCGAGCCCTAAGCAGCCTTGTGCAGCGGCCTTTGCGGCATTGTCGGGCGTCAAACCACCCGCGATCATCACTTTGTCTTTGGCCGCTTTTGGGATCAGGTGCCAATCAAAGGTTCTGCCGGTGCCGCCAGATTGCTGACCGACTCGGCTGTCGATGAGGTGGCGGTCTGCGTCGACGCCGTCTAACGCTGGGGCGACAT
Source organism: Salinivibrio sp. MA440 (assembly GCF_001996265.1). Classification (NCBI taxonomy): domain Bacteria; kingdom Pseudomonadati; phylum Pseudomonadota; class Gammaproteobacteria; order Vibrionales; family Vibrionaceae; genus Salinivibrio; species Salinivibrio sp. MA440. The sequence goes on along the minus strand of NZ_MUFI01000025.1, from coordinate 30,568 downwards.
CAGACACACCGTGCGCTTTCCACATTTCACAGTGGGTCGGAAGCCTTTCGCGCAGTGCTTGTAAGTACGTAGCATCTTCATCGCCATGTAATTGCACCGCGTGTAGGTTGAGCTGATGGGCATGCGCTGCGACTGTCTCTATTGCGTGGTTTTGGAACACGCCCACATAGCGAAGCGGCGCGCCTTGCTGTACACGTTCGGCCACGGCTGGGGTTACCGCGCGCGGCGAGTGTTCAACAAAAATGAGCCCGCCATAAACCGCGCCCGCGTCATAGGCGGCGAGGGCATCATCGGCTGAGGTTAACCCGCACACTTTGTTATCGCCCAAGATCACTTTACGTAGCGCAAGCGTGAGATCGGGCTCTGCCATTAAGGCACTGCCAATCAAAAAGCCGTCGGCGTAATCGGCGAGGTCGCGCACATGGCGGTGGCTATGAATGCCACTTTCTGAAATCACGATCGCTTTTTCCCCCACTTGCGGTGCTAAGCGTTTGGTGCGATCGCGATCAATACTTAAATCGCGCAAATTACGGTTGTTAATGCCAATCACCACCGCCCCTAAGGCATTGGCCCGCGCCAGCTCGTCTTCGGTACTCACTTCGGTGAGTACCCCCAGCTTTAAAGACTCGGCTAAATCGGCTAGCTCACGGTATTCGGCGTCGTCGAGCACTGACAGCATCAACAAGATCGCATCGGCTTGATAATGACGCGCGAGGTAAACCTGATACGGGTCGATAATAAAGTCTTTACACAACACCGGCGCATCAACTTGGTCACGCACGATGGGGAGAAAATCAAAACTGCCCTGAAAGTAGTCTTCATCGGTGAGTACCGAAATCGCCGTGGCGAATGGCTTGTATGCTTGCGCAATGGCTGCTGGATCAAAATCGTCTCGAATCACCCCTTTCGAGGGCGAGGCTTTTTTGCACTCCAAGATAAACTGCGAGCCCGGTGCGGCTAACGCAGCACGAAAATCACGATCGCTCGGCGTCAGTTGGTCGACAAAGCTTTCTAACGGCTGGGCTTTTTTGCGGGCGGCGATCCAGCGTTTTTTGTCATCGACAATGCGGCCTAAAATGGTGTCGTTGAGGGCTGACGTGGTCATACTGCGCTCCTTTGTGCTAACGCTTGCATGATGGTGTAAGGCTTGCCCGACGCCATCACGTCCAAGGCCTGTTGGGTATTTGCTTTCAAATCTTCTTGTCCGAATAAGCGTAGCAATAGGGCGACATTGACCGCTACCGCCGCTTGCTGGGCATCTGTGCCTTTACCTTGCAAAATCGCGCGGATCATCTCGCGGTTTTGCTCGGGCGTGCCCCCGGCAATGCTGTCCAGCGGGTATTGGGATACACCAAAGTCGCTGGGGGTTAGGGTGTAATGCTCAATCTGTGTTGGCGTGATTTCTGCCACCGTCGTAGGGCCATGGATCGCCACTTCATCCAGGCCGTCACCGTGAACCACGGCCGCGCGCGTCATGTTGAGGTTTTGCATGGTTTGCGCAATTGGCGCCACCAGTGCTTGGTCGTACACGCCCATTAGCTCAATACTGGGCTTGGCTGGATTAATTAACGGTCCAAGCAGGTTAAAGATGGTACGTGTTTTCATGGCTTGGCGCACGGGCATCGCATGGCGCACACCGGTATGGTATTGCGGGGCGAATAAAAAGCACACGCCAAGTGTATCCAGTGCCGCACGCGCTTGCTCGGCAGGCATGGCCAAATCAATCCCAAACGCGGCGAGTAGATCCGACGAGCCGGATTTGCTCGAGACCCCGCGATTGCCGTGCTTGGCGACTTTCACGCCACAGGCAGCGGCCACAAATGCGGCGGTGGTAGAAATATTAATGGTGTTCGCCCCATCGCCACCCGTGCCGACGATATCGGCAAACGGATAGCTGGGACGTGGAAAAGGCTCGGCGTTATCGGTGAGTGCCTTCGCGGCGCCGGCGATTTCTTCGGGGGTTTCCCCTTTAATCTTCAATGCGGTTAACGCGGCGGCTAATTGAGCAGGCTCGAGCTCGCCTTGAATAATGGCGCTAAATAGTTGTTCACTGTGCGTTTGGCTGAGCGACTGCTGTTGGTAGAGCGCTTCTAGTAGGTGATCCACGGTTGCTTGATCCATCACTGCATTTACCTCGATGTGTCTGTCCTGACGTCCGTACTTATTGGTGCTGTACGTGTTGTATCTCTATTCGTTTCTTTATTTATTGGTTTGTTTAGCTATTAATCACGATTGCCTTGGTAAAATTCACTCGCCCAATCAATGGTGTGGGTGAGTAGCGCCGCCCCTTGCGCGGTTAAAATCGATTCGGGGTGGAATTGATAACCGACTACATAGTCGGTGTTGTTAACCACGGCCATCACTTTCTGATCTTTGCCATCAAAGGTTGTGGCGATGACATCCAAGTTGGCAGGGACATCAGTGGCAACCAGTGAGTGGTAACGGGCGACGGTTAATGGTGAGGCAAGTGGACCAAATACCGCATGTTGCTGGTGGTGCATGGCCGAGGCTTTGCCGTGCATAATGGTGCCGGCGCCTGCCACTGTGCCGCCGTAGGCTTCAACGATGGCTTGCTGGCCCAAACAAATCCCCAACATCGGCACGTGGCCGCGTAAGGCCTCAATCAATGCGGGCATGCAGCCGGCATCGGCGGGTGCACCCGGGCCGGGCGAGAGCACCAGTAGCGGCTGGGGCAGGGCACGAATGTGGCTGACAATGGCATCAGCATCTAAATGGTGCCGGAACACCGTGACCGGGTAACCCAATGCGCGAAATTGATCCACTAAGTTATAGGTAAAGGAGTCCATGTTATCGAGCAAGACAATGTCCATTTTCGGGGTGCTCATGGTTGGCCTCCTTGGTGAGCAGCTTGAATCGCATGGATCACGGCTTGCGCCTTGCCGCGGGTTTCGTCCGCTTCCGCTTGTGGGTCAGAATCAAACACCACGCCTGCGCCGGCTTGCACGGTAGCAAGGCCGTTTTCAACGTAGGCGGAGCGGATCACGATGCAGGTGTCCATGTCGCCTGAACCGGTAAAATATCCCACCGCACCGCCATAGCTACCGCGGCGGCAATGCTCGGTATCACGGATCAATTGCATCGCTCTAAGTTTCGGTGCACCGGTGAGCGTGCCCATGTTCATACAGGCTTGGTAGGCATGCAGCGCGTCAAGATCGGGTTTAAGTTGACCCACCACCCGAGAGACTAAGTGCATGACGTGGCTGTAGCGGTCCACTTTGAGCAAATCGGCCACGTGGCGGCTGCCGGGCGTGCTAATGCGTGCAACATCGTTACGGGCCAAATCGACCAGCATCATGTGCTCAGCATTTTCTTTTTCATCATTACGCAGCTCAAGTTCAATTCGGCTATCTAAGTCGTGATCAATGCTGCCTTGGGCCGTTTTTCCGCGTCGACGAGTACCGGCAATAGGGTAAATTTCGACTTGATTGGTCGTTTGGGTATATTTGAGTGCGCTCTCTGGTGAGGCACCAAATAAGCTGAATTCGCTATCGCGCAGATAAAACATATATGGACTAGGATTGCCGTGTTTCAGCGCGCGATAGGCATTGAGCGGCGACGGGCACGCGAGTGTAAAACGGCGCGAGGGCACCACTTGAAACACATCTCCGGCGATCACGTGTTTTTTTAGCGCTTCAACTTGCTGACAAAAGTTTGAATCGGAGACTGAAACCGCGACCGAGTGTTCAGTCATCACGGGCGCGTCGGGAAGTGGCGCAGGCGATAAGCAGGCTTCTTTGATGCGTTGCAAGCGGCGCGATAAATCCACGTAGTGGGCACTTGCATTATCGCCACCAAACAAGGTGCCTTGTAAGCGTGCTTGTCGGTGTTGGTGATCAATCACCAGTAAGCTCTCGGCGACATAAAAGAGATAATCCGGACAGCTCTCGGTGCCGTCTACGCTGGACAGTGTTTCGGTACTGGCGACTAAGTCATAGGCAAATAAGCCGCCGATAAACAGCGCATCGTCAGGCTGGTTCTCCAACGCGACGCTTTGTTTAACGACGCGCAGCGCATCAAACACCGACGCTTGGCGCAGGCGGGCGTCTTCATCCAATAGGGCACCATTGTCGTTAGGATGGCGGAATGTCAGTGTCAGTGCCGGCTGATTGTTACGCTCAGTGCTTTCTGCCTCACAAGGTAACGCTTGCAGCGCCGCACTTTGCCTGATGCTGTCGAGCAAATGGGCGCCATTATGGGTCAGCGCTTGCAAGGTTACGGTTTGCGCCCGGCATTCAATCCGTACCGCGGCGTCAACGAGCATCAGGCTTTTCACGTTGCGCTTTGAGTCAATTTCAGCTGACTCCAGCAACATGCTAAAGGGTTTATCTTGGCACACGGCGGCATACAGCTCGGTCGGATCGGCCACATAAGGCACCGACAGTTGGAGCGTATCGAGCTCGCCGTATTGGAGGTGATGGGTGTTCACAGCTTTCTCCCTGCCGCTTGAACAAAGGGGGTTAATTCTTGCATTAGCTGCGCGAACATATCGCCGGTCAATGCTTGGTGACCGTCTGACAACGCCTCGCTTGGATTCAGATGGCTTTCCACAATAATACCATCTGCGCCGACGGCTGCAGCCGCGCGTGATAGCGGCGTGACGAGCTCTCGCACACCCGTTCCATGGCTTGGGTCGACCAGTACTGGCAGGTGGCTGCGTTGTTTCATAAAGGCCACCGCGTTTAAATCCAAGGTGTTTCTTGTGGCGGTTTCGTAAGTGCGAATGCCGCGCTCACACAAAATCACATTAGGGTTGCCCGCATCGACAATATATTCCGCTGCCAGCAAACATTCTTCGATAGTGGCGGAAAGGCCGCGTTTTAACAAGACCGGTTTGCCAGTTTCTCCCACTGCTTTGAGTAAGCCATAGTTTTGCATATTACGTGCGCCAATTTGCAAGCAATCAATGTATTCACACACGGCATCGACTTGGCTGATTTCCATCACTTCTGACACGGTTGGCATGCCGGTGAGCTCACTGGCTTTTTTTAGCAGCTTAAGCCCTTCTATTCCCATGCCTTGAAAATCATAAGGGCTGGTGCGCGGCTTAAAGGCACCGCCACGTAACACGCGAGCGCCGTGGGTTTTAACTCGCTCTGCCACGGAAAGCAATTGAGGTTCCGACTCCACCGAGCAAGGGCCTGCCATGACCACAAAGTCTTGTCCACCGACAGGCACATTGCCGATATTTACTACGCTATCGTGCGGCTGCACATCACGGCTGACGCGTTTGTACTTGGTTAAAATCGGTTTCACTTCTTCAACCAGCGGGTTGGCCTCAAAGTGGCATTGTTGCAAAACGCGTTCATCGCCCAACGCGCCGAGTACGATGCGCTCAACCCCTGGCATGTAAAGCGGTTTTAATCCGCACTGCTCGATTTGGTTGAGTAGCCCTTTGGCGTCCTGCTCAGTGGCTTGGGGTTTAAGTACAATAATCATCAAATATCCTTTTAAACTATGGTTGTGGATTACCGTGGCTGAATGCTTAGTAGCCAAATGCTTAGTAGCCAAATGCTTAGTGGCTGAATGCGTAGTAGCACGATAACGCTTAATGGCAAAGCTCAGAGACAAAAACGCCCGCGTCAGTGGCGGGCGTTGTGAATAAGGTAGCTGTTGATACAGCCCGTCACACCGCCCGTAAGGAGCCGTGCCACCCAATAAGTGCAACAGAGGTCATAGATGTCGCTAGCGCGCTGACGGCCAGTACTGCAGTGGGTGCCGTGTAAATGCCCTTTGTACGAGGCGAGGTATTGAAATACATGCTGCGAGACTCCGTTGTGCCTGTTACCCTTAGCGCCATCTTGCTCCCCGAGACCGAGAAACGGTGCGCGTTAACTTGTGTACTAGTAAACTGATATTTTGTCTCTGTGTCAACGGGGAAAACCAAAAGAATGCAGAAAAAGTGCGGAAACAGCGCACCATAAAAAATAACAAATGAATCAATAGTGTTCGCGTACGTGCATTAACTTGCTTGCGTTAGCATTACCAGAGTGCGTGGACATATTAAGGAAACCCGATACACCATGATCATTGATTTACATAGTCACACGACGGCCTCAGATGGCCGTTTATCGCCCCAAGATTTAGTGCAGCGTGCGGTTGAGCGCCGTGTGGGGGTGTTGGCGATTACCGATCACGACACCACTGCCGGGCTGGTGGATGCGCAAGCAGAAATTGACCGCCAAGCGCTGCCCCTCACCTTGGTCAGCGGTATTGAGATTTCTACTCTGTGGCAAAACTTTGATATTCACATTGTGGGCTTAAATATCGATCCGCACCATCCGGCATTAATCGCGCTGATTGCCGAGCAAGCTGAGCGACGCCAACAACGGGCGGAGTTGATTGCTGCACGGCTAGAGCGCTCGCATTATATAGGCGCGTTAGCGGGTGCACGTGAGCAGGCCGGTGATGCACCGCTAACTCGTGCGCATTTTGCCCGCTGGCTGGTAGAGCAGGGCCACGCGAAAACCATGCAGGCTTGTTTTAAGCGCTTTTTAACCCGAGGCAATACGGGGTATGCGCCGCCGAATTGGTGTTCGATTGCAGAGGCCGTTGAGGTGATTCACCAAGCCGGTGGACAGGCAGTACTCGCTCACCCGGGCCGATACAAACTCAAGGCTAAGTGGCTGAAGCGACTGCTAACGGCGTTTTCTGAGGCGAAAGGCGATGCCATCGAAGTCGCACTCCCTCAGCAGTCGCAACAAGAACGTCGTTTGCTCGCTGACTACGCGCGGGACTATGGCTTATTGGCCTCATTGGGCTCAGATTTTCATTACCCTTCACCATGGACAGAGCTAGGCCGAAATCTATGGCTGCCTAAAGACTGCCAGCCGCTTTGGTGGAATTGGGCATGGTTAGAGGCTGCCGAGCAGAAACAGCAATCAATAAATCAACTAGATAGCAACCAGTCAGACGCGTTACAATAGAAGGATAATAAGGATTATCCGGCGCGTCGGCCACTATCGCTGGGTTGCGGTGCGCATCCAAAACGTGGTCAAGCTACAGCAGGAGGAACCATGAGTCAGTTTTTTTATGTCCACCCAGAGAATCCGCAAGCGCGGCTGATCAAGCAAGCGGTGGAAATTGTGCGAAACGGTGGGGTGATTATTTATCCGACTGATTCGGGCTATGCGCTTGGCTGTCAGCTTGAGAATAAACAAGCGCTAGAGCGTATTTGCCGTATTCGTGATCTCGATAAAGATCATAATTTTACGTTGCTATGTCGCGATCTTTCTGAGCTTTCACTGTATGCACGGGTGGATAATGTTGCGTTTCGGCTAATCCGGAACAATACCCCAGGGTCGTATACCTTTATTTTTAAAGCGACCAAAGAAGTGCCAAAACGTTTGATGAATCCAAAACGTAAGACCATTGGCATTCGTGTTCCCGATAATCAAATCGCCCTAGATTTGCTCGAAGCTTTGGGTGAGCCATTAATGTCGACCTCGCTGATTCTGCCCGGTAATGATTTCACCGAATCCGATCCCGAAGCGATACGCGATCATTTAGAACACAGTGTGGATTTGATCATGCACGGAGGGGTGTTGGGTGAGCATCCAACGACGGTGGTCGATTTTAGCGACGGTGCGCCTGAAATTCGACGCCAGGGTCGTGGTGATTCGACGCCGTTTGATTAATCCTTTATTGCCAGTGAACCAACAAACATTGCACTGCGTAATTATCAGTGCAATGTTCTTGTTCTGATGTTGCGTCAGCCAGTGGTTGACCTTCCATTCCCGCCCAGCCACCTTGCTGGGCGTTTTTTTATGATTCGATATGTCTCAATTTATGCGGTAGGCGATGCACTATTGACCCAGTTGATGCGCCGTTAAAATTGCGGAATAAACATTATCTGCCGTTACAGGAAATGGCATGTTATGGATAGTCTCTCCTTCAGCAGTTGATGCTTCTGCCACCGCACGCAACGTCGTATGATTCAGCGTTTTTACGCCCATATCAAAAAGATTGGTCGGTAGGCCAACGGAACGGCAGAAAGCGAGGACGGTATTTATCTCTTCCATTGCCGCGTTTTCGAGTACGAGTTGAACAAGTGTACCAAATGCCACCTTCTCGCCATGGTAAAGATGGTGGCACTCCTCAAGCTTGGTGAGACCGTTATGGATGGCATGTGCGCCAGCTAGGCCACTGCTCTCAAAACCGATACCGCTTAGGTAGGTGTTGGCTTCAATAATGTTTTCTACCGCCTTGGTACTCACACCATTTTCTACTGCGATTTTCGCTTTTAAGCCATCTTCAAGTAATGTTTCATAACACAGTTTTGCTAGCGCTTGCGCGGACCGGGTCGCAAGCCCACCGGCCATGGTTGCTTTACCTGACGTCATATTTGCACGAGCTTCAAAGTAAGTTGATAGCGCGTCACCCATCCCGGAAACCAGTAAGCGAACCGGTGCTTTAGCGATGATCGACGTATCCATGATCACCATGTCCGGATTTTTAGGAATCATCAAGTATTCAGAAAATTCACCTTCTGGGGTATAGATAACGGCGAGAGCCGACGTTGGCGCATCTGTAGACGCGATGGTCGGCACAACAACAACGGGAATTTTGGTATAGAAAGCAACGGATTTTGCCGTATCTAATGTTTTCCCGCCGCCAATACCGACGATGACATCATGTTGCTGTGTCGCACAAATATCGGTGATGCGCTCAATCTCAGCACGCGAACACTCGCCATTAAAAATATTGGTTGCGAGTGATATCTCTTCATCAGCAAAACTCTGTTTTACCTCTGCACCCACCAAGTCGGTCACGAACGCATCAGCGATGGCTAATGGTTTCTCACCAAGACTTTTTACATAGTGTGCAATCGAGCTCAGTACTTGCTCACCTTGGACGTATTTACTGGGGCTAATAATTATTTTGTCCATAATTCAGACCTTTATTCTTTATTCTGTGTGTTTTCTGCAATGAAAAACCATTGTAGGGAAGGCGCTATATTAGGACTGACAGCTCAAACGAGAAAGGATATCGAGGATTTGAATTGAGCTTTTATGACCGCAGTGTCAAATCCGTCGCGAAAGAAAAAACGACAAACCCTGCTTTATGGCATTGATCACTATTCAGACTGTTTGCGTCATTCATGTTCCATATTGAAACGAAATAAAAAGATAAATTGTTCCACTATGGAACAAAATTATTTTTGTTGAGCCCCTGTTTTCTCTGCTTAAGATGAGTTCATACCCTACGTGAAAATAAATGGAATGAGATAGAACGATGAAAAAACTAATCAATCAAGTCGATGATGTTGTCTTGCAACAAATGGAAGGCCTTGCGTTGTCCCGTCCTGAGTTAAAGGCCAATTACGAACCTCGTTATATGTGGCATGAGGAAACACCAGGACAAGTCGCGTTAGTGTCTGGTGGCGGTTGTGGTCATGAGCCATTGCATGCGGGTTTTATTGGTAAAGGTATGTTGACCGGAGCGTGCCCGGGAGAAGTCTTTACATCGCCCACACCGGATCAAATGTATGAGTGTGGTAACCAAGTAAACACCGGTGAGGGCGTGCTTTTTATCATTAAAAACTACACGGGCGATGTGTTGAATTTTGAAACGGCCGTGGAGCTACTTCATACCGATGGTATCAGTGTTGGATCAGTCTTGGTGGATGATGATGTGGCCGTGAAAGATAGCCTTTACACCGCTGGCCGTCGTGGCGTGGCAGGTACTGTGTTAGTGGAAAAATTAGTCGGCGCTGCGGCAAGTAAAGGTTATACGTTGGCACAGTGTGAAGCGCTTGCTCGACGCGTCAATAACCAGTGCCGATCCTTTGGTGTCGCGCTTAATGCTTGTGTCGTGCCAGCCGCAGGTAAGCCGTCGTTTATCTTAGAAGATAATGAAGTGGAGTTTGGTGTTGGTATCCATGGTGAGCCTGGTATTAAACGCATGCAATACACAGACGTCGATACTTTGGTGGATGACATGTTTGCTGAACTCGCTGAAAACGCACCTTATCAGCGCACGTTACGGATTTGGAATCGTGAAGAAGGCGAATGGGATGAGGTCGTGTCTAGTATTGAGCCTTTTTCTGCCGATCATGACTACATCGTGATGGTCAATGGTATGGGAGGCACGCCAATTTCTGAGCTTTACGGCGTGTATCGCCGTCTAGCGCATAACTGCGAGCAAGCGGGATTCCGCATCGTACGAAATAGGGTAGGTAACTTCTGTACGTCGCTTGATATGGAAGGGGTGTCAATCACCTTACTCAAAGCGGATAAAGAGATGTTAGAACTTTTTGATGCACCCGTTGATACTGCCGCAATCAACTGGTAACAGGGGAAATAACATGCAAATTGAAAAAACACATATTATTCACTGGTTAGAGTTGTGTGCGACGACCTATCAAGACAACCAAGATTTTCTCACGGATCTTGATCGTGATATCGGCGATGCCGACCATGGTCTCAACATGAATCGTGGTTTTAAGAAAGTCGCGGAAAAACTGCCACAAATTGTCGAGCAAAACATTGGTAGCATTCTAAAAAATACGGGAATGACATTATTGTCTAGTGTCGGAGGCGCAAGCGGCCCTTTATATGGCACGTTATTTATTCGCACAGCGGCGGCTGTCGGGACTCGAGAACAATTAACCTTTGAAGAGCTGATCGACGCGCTAAAAAGTGGGGTCGATGGTGTGGTTTCTCGTGGTAAAGCTGAATTAGGCGACAAAACCATGTGTGATGTTTGGCTACCGGTTTTGACGAGTATAAAGGCATCGTTAGATAAGGGCACAAGTGCTGATCACTTACATAATGAGATGGTTGAGCTCGCAGAAGCGAATGTATTAGCCACCATTGAAATGCAAGCGAAAAAAGGACGAGCGAGCTATTTAGGTGAGCGCAGTATCGGCCATCAAGATCCCGGTGCAACGTCCTCTCTATTAATGATTAAAGCACTAAAGCAAGCAATAGCAGGTAATTAAGATGGTGGGAATTGTTGTTGTCTCTCATAGTCGTCGCCTTGCTGAGGGGGTCGCTGAATTAGCGACCCAAATGACCCAAGGCAAAGCGAATATCGCCATTGCTGCAGGTGTTGATGATCCTGAAAACCCGATAGGTACCGATACCATTGCTGTCATGGAAGCGATAGAGCGGGTGAATGATGAAAAAGGCGTTATTGTCTTGATGGATCTCGGAAGCGCATTGCTGAGTGCAGAAATGGCGCTAGATCTCCTTGATGATCAAATAAAGGAAAGTGTGACGTTAATATCAGCGCCCATCGTCGAAGGGACGATGGCGGCATCGGTGGCAGCAGCGGCAGGGTTACCGTTGGCAACCGTGGTTGAGGAAGCGCAGAATGCCTTGGGTGTAAAACAAGCGCATCTAGGTGATCAGCCATCAACAAATGCGGAACCCGCGCAAACGGCGACGCAGGACAAAGAAGCGCTGACATACGACTGGGTCGTGCAAAATCCGCATGGATTACATGCTCGGCCAGCCGCCGCCATTGTTGGCGCACTGGCGCATTTTGACTGTCAACTCTGGCTACAAAAGGGCGACCGACAGGTCAATGCAAAAAGTCTCAATAGTATTGCGAAGCTTGGTGTCCGTTGCAATGAGACCATAACCATACATGCCCTTGGTTCCCAAGCCGTGGATGCGATAGCAGCATTTAAAGCTCTCGCACATGATCACTTTGGCGAAAAACAGGCCGTTGATGATGGCGCTCTCGAACATCAAAGCGATGAAGTTGATGCATTACAGTATGAGGTGAATGCGCAAACCATTGAAGGTGCGATCACGGGGATTAGCGTGAATGAAGGTATTGTAACGGCGCCCGTTGTTCTTTTTACCAGTGATATGCCCTCCGTACCCGATCGTCCCTTTGGTCATAAAACCGATGAAATTACGCATGTTAAGCAAGCGATAGAGTGTGTTGTTCAACGTTTACAACGTCAAGCAAAGCAAGCGAAAGGAGACATATTTTCGGCGCATAGCATGATGTTAAGTGACCCTGAATTGTGGCAATCGGTCGAATCGCATATTCAGTCAGGCATGATTGCCGAGCAAGCTTGGCTAGAAACCCTTCACGCGCTGGCGGAAGAATATCGTCATGCTGAGACGCTATACATGCGCGAACGTGAAGCTGATGTACATGATATTGCCCGCCAAGTGATGATTGAAATGACAGGTGCCAAGCCTCAGGCCATTGAGATTCAGGAGCCAAGTATTTTATTGGCCCATGACCTTATGCCCTCGGATGTGGCTGGATTAGATAAAGAAAAAGTGCTCGGTATTTGTTTAAGTGAAGGTGGTAAAACGTCCCATAGTGCGATACTTGCTCGCGCGATGGGGATCCCCGCGATGGTAAAAGCGCAAGGGTGTCTCGATGCCGTTCGGTCAGGTCAAATGGTGACGCTTGATGGCTTCAAAGGGCACTTATGGTTTGCGCCGTCAGATGAGATACAGCAGGCGCTAGACGCACAGAAAATTGAATGGCAAAACGCGCGAAAAAGTGCGCTAGCGAGCGCACAGCAAGTGGCGATGACTCGCGATGGTATCGCTATTCCCGTTTTAGCGAATATTGGTGGACCGAATGATTTGGAAAATGCGTTAACATCGGGGGCAGAAGGTGTTGGTCTATTTCGTACCGAGTTTCTATTCCAAGACAGTGAAGCCTTACCGACTGAAGATGAACAATACCAAGTTTATCGAGACATTGCCGCTGCGCTCGGCGATAAACCACTCACCATTCGTAGTCTCGATGTGGGAGGGGATAAACCTCTAGCGGCTTATCCTATGCCTGAGGAAGATAATCCTTTTTTAGGCTTGAGAGGGGTACGTTTGTGCCTCAAGCATGAAGCTTTATTTAACACGCAACTGCGCGCGATTTTAAAGGCGTTTCAGGTACAGCCGAATATTCAACTGATGATACCTATGGTCGCGCAGGTTGAAGAAGTAAAAAAAGTGAAAGCATTGTTGGCGCATCAAGCTCAGCAATTAGGGGTGGATGCAAGTAAGCTTCCTGTCGGTATTATGATAGAAGTACCCGCTGCTGTCCTAAATGCGGATGCGTTGGCGCAAGAAGTTGACTTTTTTTCTATTGGTACCAATGATCTGACGCAATATGTTATGGCGGCAGATCGCGGCAATACGGCAGTCGCAGAGCTTGTGAATTACTTTGAACCGTCGGTGTTAAAAGCCATTGAATTGACGTGTGCTGCCGGTGAGCGTGCTGGTATTCCCGTGAGCATGTGTGGCGAAATGGCGGGTGATCCGAACGCAACACAGATGTTACTTGGTATTGGTCTTCGTAAGTTCAGCGCTAGCGCTAGCCTGCTGCCTGGACTCAAAGCTCAGATTCGCCAACTGTCTTTGCAGGCATAGCGTTCCTCTACGTATAAACCGGCGTTCAACGCCGGTTTTTTTATATGACTTTTTTAATATGACTCGTTAGTACCACTCCATCTGTTCATGTAAGCCAAATTTTTTGATTTTTCGCCATAGTGTCGTGCGTCCAATTTGCAGTGCTTTGGCCATCTCGTTCATTTTCCCATTACACTGATTCCAAGCCTGAACAATGGCTCTTTTCTCGGCTTCTTCTAGGGTTATGATCGGCGTATTATCTGTACGATGATGGGCGTTCAATTTTATGTCCTCAGGAATATCACTCAGTTTGATCAAGTTTGAACCTCGATTAAGCAAGATGCGCTCAATTCGGTTTCTTAACTCGGAGTTATTTCCTGGCCAACGAAAATTCATTAACGCTTCCAATGCCACTTGTTCTATCGAGAGGGTTACATTGTGGCGACGCTCGTAATGGCTAACAAGCTGCTGGACAAGATGTTCGATGTCTTCTCTGCGTTTTCTTAGTGGCGAAATAGGGAGTTCGTTTGAGGATAACTCATAGTAGAGTTGGCGACCAAATGAGCGCTGTGTAACATATTCGCTGATTTCTGCGGTCGTACTGGTAATGAGTTGAAAGTCTACTGGGATCAATCGCAAGCTGTCGCTACGGCTTACCAAGCCTGTCTTTAATAACTTTAGTAACACGGCTTGTAGGTCTGGCGATAGGTATTCCACTTTTTCTAAAAACAGAGTTCCGCCGTGAGCTAACTCAAACTTAGAAGGCATGCCCTGTCCTTCATCATAGCCCAAGGTCTCTTTCACCAGTTGTTCCGTATTGATCGAGCGGCAGTTGAGCGTAATGAATGGCCCATCTTTATAGCTACTCTCATTATGAATCGCCATGGCTAACGTCGCTTTTCCCACACCTTCCTCTCCAGTAATGAAGATCGGTGAATTCGATTTTATCGCCCGCTTGGCCATGGTAATCACGTGTTTCATCTTGCGTGAAATAACAGGCAACGTATTGAATGTATATCGTGCACTGCCTCCGATTTGCTGTTGAGCTAGTTCGCGAATTTTATCGATGGGGTGCAAGAACAGTAAATGGGTGCCGTCATTGAGCGCACGCAGCGTGATAATCGCTTCAACAAACTCGCCGCCGACTTCTATTGTGGTCAATTTACGCTTAATTGTTGTACCAGATTCAATACTGTTGAGTACATTGGGAGGGAAACGAAAAACACAGAACACATCTTTTTCTAAGACATCGCTTGCCTCGATATTCAGTAACCGCTCAGATTGATGGTTAACCATGGTGATGTGATTGTCTTCATCCCATGCCAGGAGACCATCATCCATGGACTCTAGTGTGGCGTTGTGCGCGCAGGAAAGACGGTTAATATTCTCTTGTTCAGAATGAATATGTATCTGCAAACTGATTTCTCTCGCACTTGACGCGATGATGACTAAGCTCTCTTTCTGGTAGTGTTCTGCGTTTTTGATCAAACACGTTGTCCCACGTAGCTTGCCAAATTGATCGAAAACAGGTGCTGCCACGGAGGCATAAGGATGTAAGTGACGATTAAAGTGTTCTGCGGCAAATACTTCACAAGGCATATGGGTGTTGATACAGAGATTGACTGCATTGGTACCAATCTTCCCTTCAGAAAGAAAGCAACCGTGTTTTATACCAAGCTCGTTCATCTCCTGCTTTATTACGTCATGCCCGACGAGAGAAAGAATGCAGCCATTGTTGTCAGTCACAATCAATAGCAAATTTTCTTCGCCTAACATATCGTAAGTATCTTCAAGCACTGTGGTGGCACATTCGATAAGATGCTCGTTGCGCTTCATCAAAGACGATAAGGTAAAACCAGAGGCAATGTGTGGTTTTGACCAAGTGTAGGGATTACATTGCTTTATACACCGCTCCCACGACTTAAGTACGGGGGTACGTGAGAATTCATGAGACACCCAGTGGTGTTTTTGGAAAAAGTCCCATTTGGTTTTATTGTCTTCGATCGAAAGCATGCTATACCGCTCTAGCACAAGTTATGGACTGTCGGCATGTTACAGGTACTTTAGCCCAGCAGCTGTGAGAACTTTCACGCCTCAGCACAGAGAGACGAAATGAGCGAGATAAAAGACGTATAAAAACTGACCGTTTTATCCAGTGGTCAGGGTGTATTTTTCTATGCGTGCGTGATGCGGTCGTGTATCATTAGGCACCTGTTATAGCGCCGCGCTTTATCTTGTTGGAGATGTTTCAACAAGTTTTACTAGGGGCGTATTATAACCAGCCATAACGTAGAGTTATTCCGTTTTTGACGCCTGTGAAGGCGACAGTAAGGTAAGACAAACATGAGCGAAAAATTACAGAAGGTGCTAGCGCGTGCTGGCACGGGGTCACGCCGCGAAATGGAAAGCTATATCCAAGCCGGCCGAGTGAGTGTCAATGGTGTGGTGGCCAAGCTGGGCGACCGTCTTGACGATCCGAGTGCGCTGGTGCGTGTCGATGGCCATGCAGTGCCGCTCAATGCGCCTTCTGAGTCAGTATGTCGCGTGCTGGCTTACAACAAGCCAGAGGGCGAACTATGTACGCGTAGCGACCCAGAAGGTCGTCGTACCGTGTTCGACCGGTTGCCAAAGCTCAAAGATGCCCGCTGGGTCGCTGTTGGCCGCTTGGACGCCAACACGTCCGGTCTCATGCTGTTTACCACTGACGGTGAACTGGCAAACCGCTTGATGCATCCAAGCCGCCAAGTGCAGCGTGAATATATGGTGCGCGTTTTTGGTGATGTGAACGAAGACATGGTGCGCAACGTGGTGGCCGGTGTCGAGCTTGAAGACGGTGTTGCCCGCTTTGAGGACGTGGTTTACGCGGGTGGCGAAGGGATGAACCACACCTTTTATGTTGTGATCACCGAAGGGCGTAACCGCGAAGTGCGTCGCCTTTGGGAAACTCAAGGTGTGACTGTGAGCCGCTTGAAGCGAGTGCGTTACGGTGACATTTATCTTGAGAAAGACCTGCCACGTGGTGGTTGGCGCGAGATGGAACTTAAAGAAGTTAACTATTTGCGCGAGATGGTGGAAATGAAGCCTGAATCGCAAACAGTGATCACGCCAGAAGACCAAAAGCGTAAAAAGTCGCGTCAGAAAATTCGTCGAGCAGTGCGCCGCTATGAAGAGCGTATCGACTCGAACGATAAGCCAAAGAAAGCCCGTCAAGCTCGCCGTGGTAATGCCCCGGCAGCAGGACCAAAAGGGTCGGGACCCAAAAAAGGTAGCCCACGCCCTGGCGCGCCAAGAGGGAAAGGAAAGCCTCGGACGCGTAAATAAAACGCTTTCAGCATTAATGAATGAAAACCCGGCCTTGTGTCGGGTTTTTTTATTCAAGAGAGAAGAGAAGGGTATACATGATAACGATTATTGTTTGTGTTATTGTCAGCTCAATTTATAGAACTATCGATATACGGAAATAATGACGATCGCTGCTGAGCCTTATCAAGCTGCCACCCGTTTGAATCGGATTGAACGTGTATTAGCCTACATCCATACCCATTTAGATCAGCCACTATTGGTTAGTGAACTTGCAGCAAAAAGTTGCTGGTCTCGTTGGCAACTGCAGCGCGTGTTCTCTGAGCAAACGGGGATGAGTGTTGCGCACTACGTGCGGGAGCTTAAATTGAGTGATGCCGCTAAGCAGTTACTGACTGGCCAACGTCGTATCATTGATATTGCCTTATCCTGTGGGTTTACCTCTGAGGCTAATTTTTCCCGCGCATTTCGACAGCAATATAATATGACGCCTCGAGAATATCGTCGACGAGGCATTATGGATGGTATTCGTACACCGTTACAAATTACCACTTTAACCACACCACAACCTCTGTGGTTATCTGTGCAGATTAAAACGCGACCTCAAGCCACAATCGCGGGAGACGTTGCACCGATATTGGGATTATTTGCGCCAGAGCCTGATTTTAATGATGTTGTGCCAGCGCTTTGGCAGCGAGCCTATGCGCGCGGCGTGATTGATCTAAACCAGCCAAGTATCGGTGCCATTGATGTAGCTAGCGCGGATACACTGCAATCACCGTTGCCATACCTTGCGGGACAACAGGCATTAGCAGGCTTTCAACATGACACCACAAGCTGGATCATTCCGGAAACGACCTATGCCGTTATCACGCACTCCGGGCCGGTGAGCGGGCTCCCTGATACATTGCAGGCGTTTATTTACGCTTGGCTACCAGACTCTGGCTATCAATGCACCGATGGTATAGAGCTTGAAATCTACCCCAGTGGTTACCAGCCCCACTCGAATAGCGCAGTAATGACATATTGGGTGCCACTCAATCCCGTGCATCGTGCTATCGATCCCGTGCATCGTGCACCAAAATGAACAGTATTTCCTCTATGTATCCATAAAATACGAATGATTCCGTTTTAGATTTATTGGTTCGTCATTAGAGGAAATCATGATGCATACAGGTTTTTCGTGCCCACGGCAGGCTATTGGGCGATTGTCGCCGTTGACCTTAGCTGTGATTAGCAGCGTGGTAACTGTGTCGGCTTACTCTGCTCCCCAAGAAGCCAACATGGAAACCATACAAGTCCTAGGTGACACGTACCGCAATACCGCCACCAAAACGGTATTGGCACCCGAAGAGACACCACAAGCGGTCACAGTGATTAACCGCGACACTTTGGAGCAGCGCCAAGCAAGTTCATTAAGCGAAGCCGTCCGCTACACCCCGGGCGTAAATACCGAACTTCGCGGTGGGGCCGTGACCCGTCTCGACCTTTTCAATATTCGTGGTTTTATCAACTATCAAAATTTTTACGACGGGTTAGCGATCCCTTACAACACCTGGAATTTACAGCCACAAATTGATCCGATCGCGATTGAGCAAGTCGAGGTTTTTAAAGGGCCTACATCCGTGTTGTACGGAAATATCCCACCGGGTGGCATGGTGAATATGATCGCGAAAACGCCACAGCGTGAAGCCGCGCATCGGGTTGGCGTCAGTACTGATACAGAGGCGCTGCGAGAAATATCAGTCGACAGCACCGGAGCGATTCAAGATACCTCGTTGGCCTATCGGATGGTGGCGCTGGCACGGAAAAAAGACGGGCAAGCCGGGCATTCAGAAGAAGAGCGTTATGTCGTGGCTCCGTCGCTAGATTGGCGTATTTCGCAAGATACCTTAGTGAATTTTAATCTATATTATCAAGCGGATCCGGCTGCGGGCATTTATACATCGCTACCAGCAAAAGGCTCAGTGCTGCACAGTGACCAAGGCAGCCTTTCGAGTGACAGTTTTTCCGGTGACAACAACTGGAATACCTACGACCGAGAGTTTTTAATGCTGGGCTATAAAGTGCAACACCAACTCGCTTCTGATTGGTCACTACTGCACACCGCACGATACACCGATGCCGATTTACTGCAAAAGAACATGTACCATCAAAAAAGCAGTGATGGCAGACACTATCCGCGTAATGCATACCTGACAGATGAAACCATGGAATCGTGGGTGGTTGATACTCAGCTTTCTGGCGATTTGCGCTGGGGGGCAGCGCAACATTACACCTTGTTTGGCTTGGATTATCAAAACATGTCGTCCAATGTTGGCTATGACGATACCCTTGCAGGTGTGGTGCCGGCTATTGATATCTTTGAGCCCAATAATAACCAGGTGGACCCAAGTTCACTTAGCTTCGTTTATCAGGATCAGCATGACATTGAGGTCACGCAGACCGGACTCTACGCCCAAGATCAGATCCTTTGGAATCAATGGGTCTTTCTCGCTGGCGCGCGATACGATGAATATGAGTTAAAAGATAATCAGCAAACATTGTTTGCTGGGTCACCGAGTACCTCTGATAAGAACATTCGCCACTACAATTTGGCGTTTCGCGCCGGAGCCATGTACCAATTTGATAACGGTATTTCCCCTTATCTCAGTTACTCCGAGAGCTTTGAGCCGACAGACATGGATAATCGAGGTAATGTCTTTGATCCATCGAAGGGCGAGCAGTGGGAAGCAGGCCTGAAGTATTTATCGTTGGATGGGACGACAGGGCTCAACTTGGCGTTATTTGAGCTGACTAAGCAAGATGCCTTGGTCAACGATCCCAATGATTCTTACGCCAAAATTCAAACGGGTGAAATCCGTTCGCGAGGCGTAGAAATTGAACTGAATCATGCGCTGAGCCTAGATACCAATGTGGCCTTAACCTATAGCTATATTGATATGAAGATCACCGACGATCCTAACCTTGAAGACAAGACACCGGTTTGGGTGCCCGAGCAAACGGCCAGTGCTTGGGTGAACCATCAGTTAACCTCCGGATTAGAAGTGAGCGTGGGGGCGCGTTATGTGGGCGAGTCACAGGGTAACGCGAACAATACCTTTAAAGTGCCTGATTATACCCTGTTTGATACCGCTCTAAACTATGATCTTGCTCGGCTAGATACGTCGCTATCAGGAGCGAAATTGTCACTATCTGCAACGAACCTGCTGGATAAAACGACCTATAGCTGCTTCGACGAGCTGAACTGTTGGTATGGTGATGAGCGGAATGTAAAAGCAAAAATTACCTTTGATTTTTAAACCGCGTTTGTGAAAAACAACGCCCCCGTCAATGGGGGCGTTTTTGTTTATCGTTTGGGTTGCGCATCAATGCACTGGCCATGCACTTCAACACCTTCCGGGGCCATGAGGTAGACGTAGAGCGGAATAATATCGAGTGGCGTTTTTAATGTGTCGGGATCCTCGCCTGGGAAGGCGCTGGCGCGCATGCTAGTTCGCGTGCCACCTGGATTAATCGCGTTCACTCGTACCTTGGTGTCTGACATTTCATCGGCCAGTACTTGCATCATTCCTTCCGTGGCGAACTTAGAAATCGCGTAGCTGCCCCAGTAAGCACGGCCTTGATGACCCACGGTAGACGTGGTAAACACCACGCGCGCATCATCAGACTTTTTCAGCAGTGGCAGCAAGGCTTGTGTCATCAACATGGTGGCTTTGACGTTCACTTGCATCACATCGTCATGCGATTTTTCATCGATTTGATCGAAAGGGCTTAGCACGCCAAGTAGGCCAGCATTATGGAGTACTCCGTCTAAACGACCAAATTGCTGGTCAATGGTATCCGCCATGTCGAGATAATGCTGCCGGGTTGCCCCCAGCATGTCTAAGGGAATAATGGCAGGTTGTGGTGCGCCCGTGGCAGTAATTTCATCGTACACAGCTTCAAGTTTTTTCACGGTGCGGCCGAGCAAAATCACCGTCGCGCCTTTTTCGGCATAGCTCAGTGCCGCTTGACGACCAATACCAGCGCCGGCGCCGGTGACCAAAATCACACGCCCTTGAAGCGCGTCGGAGGTTACTTGATAGTCCACAGTACAAATCCTTATTTATTGTTAAACGTAGATTATTGTAAGGTTGCGGGTAATGTGTGACAACCAAGTGCGTGATGCACTGGGCTGAGGCATTGCAAACTCAGAGATAAAAAGAGGATACAACATTGGAATTCATTGCGGATTATGGGCTTTTTTTAGCGAAAGTCGTCACCTTTTTAATGGCAGCGGTGGTGTTAGTGGCACTGCTACGCGCTTCGAATGATAAAGGCGGACAGAAAGGCAGCCTGAAGCTTACCGATTTAACCGATAGCTTTAAGACCTACCGGCAGTCGCTCGAACATCATCTTTACAATGAGTCATCGTTAAAAGCGCGCGATAAAGACGAGAAAAAGGCGAAAAAGAAAGAAGAAAAGGCACAAAAGGCCGCAGCGAAGAAGCAAACGGCGCAGCCAACACAGCGCGATCCGCAACTTTTTGTTCTGACTTTTAAAGGCAGTATTGATGCCCGCGAAGTCGAGGCATTGCGTGAGGAAGTGACCGCCATTTTGTCGGTAGCGACCGAACAAGATGAAGTCTTGGTTAAACTGGAAAGTGGCGGCGGCATGGTGCACGGCTATGGGTTAGCCGCCTCGCAACTGGCACGCGTTCGTAAAGCCGGCGTACCGCTGACTGTCGCGGTTGACAAAGTCGCGGCTAGCGGTGGCTATATGATGGCATGTGTGGCCGATAAGCTGATCGCTGCGCCTTTCGCAATCATTGGTTCGATTGGTGTGATTGCCCAGCTCCCTAACTTTAATAAGTTGCTCAAGAAAAACGATATTGAGTTTGAGCAGCTGACGGCAGGGGAGTTTAAACGTACCTTGACCATGTTTGGTGAAAATACCGACAAAGCGCGTGAAAAATTCAAAACCGAGTTGGAAGAAACGCATGGTCTATTCAAAGCGTTTATCACCGAGCACCGTCCTTCGTTAAATGTTGATGAGGTCGCAACCGGCGAGCACTGGTTTGGCAACCAAGCATTAGAACTTGGCTTGATTGATCAAGTCTGTACTAGCGACGAGTATCTTTTTGAGGCAGCCAACAAGGATCGTAAAGTGCTATCGGTCTCTTATCAGCAGCGCAAAAATATCGCTGAGAAATTAGCAGGAACCTCCGCTGAGGTGGCCGATCGTGTGTTGCTTAAATGGATTAGCCGAGGCCAGCGTCCGCTGGTGTAAGCAAACGCGCGTGCATGATATCGGTATATTGCGCATAAAATAGGGCATCGTCGTATTGACTGCTGGCATGCCTTTGGCTTGGCGAAATCACGCTATGATGGGATAAATATCAAGAATAATGTGAGCCAAGCCAAAAATTACCGTATCCACTTAGCTATTTTACAGGCGGCAATGGTAATGATTAGCGCGCTTTTTGCCGAAAAGTGGCATAGCGAATAACCGATACACTACTATCACAATTGGTTAACAATTGTGGAAGGTACGAGCAATCAGCGTGTTTTACTGCGAATTTAGTTGATATTCGGCTAGACTCGCTCAATATTGTAAAACAGATAGCGGCATTCCAATATCGGAGTGCAACGCAACGAATTTTCGACAGTTTTAGCGCAAAGGGCGTCAATTAGGTCATTATGGGCAAATCTCTCGTTATCGTGGAGTCCCCTGCAAAGGCGAAAACGATCAACAAATATCTCGGCAAAGATTTCATTGTGAAGTCGAGTGTCGGGCATGTGCGTGATCTGCCTACTGGAGCGACCCAGGGCGGTAAAAAAGCTGCACCTGTGTCTACGAAAGGGCTCAGCGCCGAAGAAAAAGCGCAAATTAAGAAACAAAAAGAAAAGAAGGCGCTCATCAATAAGATGGGCGTCGATCCTTACAACGGTTGGCAGGCGAAATATCAAGTGCTGCCGGGCAAGGAAAAAGTCGTTGCCGAACTCAAATCACTGGCCGAGCAAGCTGACCATGTTTATCTCGCAACGGATTTGGACCGCGAAGGGGAAGCCATAGCTTGGCACCTGCGAGAGCTGATCGGTGGCGATGAAGATCGTTTTAAGCGTGTTGTGTTTAACGAGATCACCAAAAATGCCATTACCCAGGCGTTTGAAGCGCCGGGAGACGTCAACATTGATGGCGTCAATGCACAGCAAGCCAGGCGCTTTCTCGACCGTGTGGTGGGCTTTATGGTGTCACCGCTGCTTTGGAAAAAAGTGGCACGCGGTTTGTCGGCAGGGCGTGTGCAATCGGTCGCGGTGAAATTGTTGGTCGAACGCGAGCATCAAATTAAAGCGTTTATTCCTGAAGAGTTTTGGGATGTGCATGCGGACACGCTCACTCCTAACGAGCAGGCGCTTCGATTGCTCGTTGCACAGCAAAATGGAAAAGCCTTTAAGCCGAAAAACAGCGATGAGGCGATGGCCGCGGTGGCCGCGTTGGAAAACGCGAGCTACGTGGTACGTGATCGTGAAGATCGCCCCTCAACCAGTAAGCCATCTGCGCCCTATATCACCTCAACACTTCAGCAAGCCGCCAGTACGCGGTTAGGCTTTGGGGTGAAGAAAACCATGATGTTAGCGCAGCGTCTTTATGAGGCGGGTTACATCACCTATATGCGTACCGATTCGACCAACCTTAGCAAAGAGGCGGTGGACGCAGCGCGGGGACATATTGCCAGCGAATACGGTGAACAATATTTACCTGAGTCGGCGAACGTCTACGGGGCAAAAGCCAATGCGCAAGAAGCCCACGAAGCGATCCGTCCATCGGATGTTGGCGTGACGGCGAGCGATTTGCAAGGTATGGATCCTGATGCGCATCGACTGTACGACCTGATATGGCGTCAGTTCGTGGCGTGTCAAATGGTACCGGCTAAGTACGACTCCACCACATTGACCGTAGAGGCCGGTGAGTTCTCTTTGAAAGCAAAAGGGCGGATTTTACGTTTCGATGGTTGGACGCGCGTACAGCGCCCGACGGGTAAAAACGAAGATCAAATCTTGCCTGCGGTGGAAGTGGGACAATCACTGACGTTGAGTCAGCTTGATCCGAAACAGCACTTCACTAAGCCACCGGCGCGATTCACGGAAGCGGCTTTGGTTAAAGAGCTGGAAAAAGCGGGTATTGGCCGTCCGTCCACGTATGCGTCGATCATTTCGACCATTCAAGATCGTGGTTATGTGCGCGTCGAAAATCGTCGTTTCTACGCAGAGAAAATGGGAGAGATCGTCACCGATCGTCTGACCCAGAGCTTTGCAGACTTGATGGATTATGACTTTACCGCCCGGATGGAAGCGTCGCTGGATAAAATCGCTGAAGGTCAAGCCGATTGGAAAGGCGTGCTTGACGACTTCTTTGCCGACTTCACCGCAGAGCTAGAGCAAGCGGAACAAGACGAAGAAGAAGGCGGGATGAAACCGAACAATATGGTCATGACGGATATTGATTGTCCAACATGTGGCCGTAAAATGGGTATTCGTACTGCATCAACTGGCGTCTTTTTGGGCTGCTCAGGATATGCATTACCGCCGAAAGAGCGTTGCAAAACCACCATCAATCTGATGGATGAAGACGGCATTGTTAATGTCCTAGAAGAGGATGTTGAAACCGCAGATCTTCGTGCCATGAAACGTTGTCCGATTTGCGAAACGGCGATGGATTCATACCTGATTGACCAACATCGTAAGCTTCATGTCTGTGGTAATAACCCAAGCTGTGAAGGTTATGTGGTCGAAAAGGGTGAGTTTAAACCGAAAGGCTATGACGGTCCGGTCGTTGAGTGTGACAAATGTGGTAACGATATGGTGCTGAAAAATGGCCGCTTCGGGAAGTACATGGGTTGCACCAATGATGAATGTAAGAATACGCGCAAGATCTTGAAAAACGGTGATGTTGCACCACCGAAAGAAGATCCTGTGCATTTCCCTGAACTGCCTTGCGAAAATTCGGACGCCTATTTTGTGCTGCGAGACGGCGCCTCGGGGCTGTTTATGGCGGCAAGTAACTTCCCTAAATCGCGTGAAACTCGCGCGCCGCTGGTGGAAGAGCTCGATCGCTTTAGAGATCGTATTTCGGAGAAATTCCAATACCTTGCGGATGCACCACAACAGGATCCTGATGGACGACCGACGGTGGTTCGTTTTGCACGTAAAACCAAAGAAAACTACGTGCGAAGTGAAGAAGACGGTAAGCCATCCGGCTGGTCAGCTTTCTTTGTCGATGGTCAGTGGGAAGTCACTGACAAGCGCAAGAAGAAGGCCAAAGCCTAATGAGATTCAACCCGCCATCACGGCGGGTTTTTTTTCGTCGTTTTTAGCGGCCGTGATACCGACGTTTGATCTCTACCAAAGTGCCTCTGGTTTGTGCTGCTAAGATGCGACTTTGTATTGAGCCACGAGGCACCATGGAGCTGCACCAGTTAGTTAATACACTTGGCCAAGATCTCAAGCACCGCTATGGCGAACGGGTGCATAAACTGACGTTACACGGTGGTTTTAGCTGCCCAAACCGCGATGGCACGTTGGGACGGGGCGGTTGCACGTTTTGTAATGTGGCCTCGTTTGCGGATGAAAAAGCGCAACATGCATCGGTCAGTCAACAACTCAGTCAACGCGCCAAAGAAGTGGATCGTGCCCGCCGTTATTTAGCGTATTTTCAGGCTTATACCAGCACCTATGATGAAGTCGCCCGTTTAAAAGTGTTGTACGAGCAAGCACTGGCCCAAGAACACATGGTGGGATTATGTGTGGGAACACGTCCTGATTGCGTGCCGCATGCCGTGCTCGATTTGCTTGCAGATTATTATCAACAAGGCTTTGAGGTGTGGTTAGAGCTTGGCTTACAAACCGGCCATGATAAAACGCTCAAACGCATTAATCGTGGGCATAACGTCGCGGTATACCAACAGGTCGCAACAAAGGCCCGTGCCTTAGGGATCAAAGTGTGCACCCATTTAATTGTCGGCCTGCCAGGGGAGGAGATAACGGCCCATCAACAGACGATTGATACAGTGGTAAATACGGGCACCGATGGGATCAAGTTGCATCCGCTGCACATCGTTGAAGGAAGCACCATGGCAAAGGCGTGGCGAGCTGGGCGACAAAGGGAAATTTCGTTCGACGATTACATCGCTAGCGCCTCGATGATGATTCAGCGAACGCCACCAGAGGTGGTTTACCATCGGGTGTCGGCAAGTGCACGTCCACCCACATTGTTAGCACCTGCCTGGTGTGAAAATCGCTGGCTTGCGATGACAGCGATCGCCGAGACACTCACACAAACAGGCGCACAAGGGGCCGCGCTGGGCCATCCCTTTGTGGGGCGCTAGCCGATTGAATCTTTTGAACTAGCGGGTTTATCCTCTGATGCCGTTGGCAAGACGCGTTGCATCAGTCTTTGCAACACTCTGCCAATATCTTGCAATATCAGGTACAAGCAAGGCACAAGAATCAGTGTGAGCAAGGTTGCGAACATCACGGCAAAGCCTAACGCCACTGCCATGGGGATCACAAACCGTGCTTGTAAGCTAGTTTCAAACATGATCGGCAGTACCCCGGCAAAGGTGGTGATGGAGGTGAGAGTGATGGCACGAAAACGCGCGCAGCCGGCGTCAATCACCGCTTGTTTGACTGCAACGCCCGCTTGCCGAGCCCGGTTGATGTAATCGGTCATTACCAATGAATCGTTGACCACCACACCTGCCGCGGCAATTAAGCCAAAGGTCGACATCAAGCTCAAATCGATATCAAACCAATAATGTCCCCAAATGGCGCCGGTGAGACTAAATGGGATCACCGACATAATGATTAATGGCTGGGTGTAACTTTTTAATGGTACGGCAAGCAATGCATAGACCACGATCATGCCAGCGATAAAAAACAGCAGTTGCTCACTTTGCTGAGCTTGTTGCTCCTCAATCGAGCCACTGAGCTCACTGGTGACTTCAGGATAATCGGCCAACACATCAGGTATTACCGATTGTCGAATCGTTTCAACCACTTGGTTGGGTTCTACTTGCTCTTCATCAATGGCGCCATAGACGTAGACAGTGCGAAACCCTGCTTCACGGCGAAGGCTACTGATCCCAGGCTGTTGCTCAAAGTTGACCACATCACCCAGCATCACTTGTTGCCCCGTTGGCGTCGTAATCACGGCATAGCGTAGCGATGAGAAGGTTTCTCGCGTGCGCTTTGGATACCGCACCATGACTTTGATTTCTTCACCGTCTCGGATCAATCGCTGTGCTTCACCGCCATAAAAGCTGCCCCCAACTTGCTGGGCAATGGTCGTCAGATCCAGCCCCAGATCATGGGCGACGGGAGTGAGCGAGATCAGAATTTCCTGGCTGCCAGAATCCATCGAAGAGGATATATCGAAAAGCCCTGGTTGCTGATTAAGGCGTGACATCAGCGCCCGCCCAGCGGCATTGAGGGTATCAATATCGGGGCCGAATAACAGGTAACCAAATTCATCACCTTGTTCTCCGCCGTTGACATCGTCTTGAATGGTGAGCTTTTTCACCCCCGGAATATCAGGCATGGCATCGCGCCAGCGCCGAGAGAGTTCAAAAGTGGTAAAGGGACGAACGGCATCATCCACCAAGGGGATCACCAGCTGCCCAGCGGTTCGGCCCTCATTAAATACCAGGGTTTCTTTGATCATGGCTTGGCCGGTTTCCGCTTGAGTGTTGTTATCAACGTCGTAGACCATTCGCTCGATAGCTTTTAGGGCAGCGATGGTTTGTTCGCTCGATGCGTTGTTATTCATCTCTAAACGAATATTGGGGAAGTCATGTGGTACTTTCGGCGTCGGCACCATACGAACGTGGCTGGCCACCACCAAAGCAATACTGATTGCCAATAGGGCAATGAATACGGTAAGTACAGACCAACGCCAGTGTGTGGCCCGGGTGACTGTACGACGATAAGGGCCGTGAATGAATTGCTGAAAACGGCGGTTAAAGCGTTGGCGTAAGCTATTTGGTTTAGGGGTAGAAAAGTGGGTATGAGCAAGGTGTGCTGGAAGGATGAGTTTGGATTCAATCAAACTAAATACCAGACACAAGATGACAATGGCGGCGATACCAAAGAAGAAGGCACGCTCTGGTCCACTAGACATCAAAAAAGGGGCAAACACTGCAATGGTCGTTAATACCCCAAAGGTAGCGGGCGTTGCAACCCGTTGAGCACCGGCAACCACGTTATTCACACCACCGCCCTTATGCTCGACTTCGGTATAAACGCTTTCGCCTATCACAATGGCATCATCAACGACGATCCCCAATACCATAATAAAGGCAAATAACGACACAATATTAATACTGACCCCTATCACTGGCATCAGCATAACCGCGCCAAGAAAACAAACGGGCAGTCCAACGAGTACCCACATAGCTAGCTTAAAGCGTAAAAAGAGGGTCAGTAACAACGCGACGAGCACTGCCCCTTGCAGCAAGTTTTTGAGCATCATGTCCAAGCGCGCGTTTAAGTAGTGGGTCATATCAACCACGGACTTTAGCGCCAAGCCGGCTGGAAGCGTGTTGTTTTTCGTCTCGATGTAATCTTTGACTGCGGAGGCGACGGTAACCATGTTTTGCGACGCTGTCGCGTTCACCGAGAGAAAGATGGCATTTTGCCCAGAGTATTTAAAATAGCGCTCACCTTCGGTAAAGCCATCTTTAATGGTCGCGATATCTTGCAGTCGTAGTCGGCTACCATTTGGACCAATTTTAATCGGGATCTGTCGAAATTCGTCGCCGCGATAGCGTTGGTTTTCCACGCGAATGGCGATCATACCGCTATCGGTGCGCACTTCACCGGCTGAGAAGTTGGCTGAATAGCGGGCTATGGCATCACTGACTTGACCCAGAGTGAGGTCGTATTTTCTTAATTGTTGCGGTGCAACTTCAATGGCGATTTCGTAGTTAGGGGCACTGAGCTCGACTAATGTCACATCGTTAAGTTGAAGTAACTCGTCTTCGATGTTTTGTGCGACGGGTTTTAGCTCGGTCAGTGGCTTGTCGCCCACCACCGCCATGCGTATCACTGTTTGTCGAAACTCAACTTGCGACACATTGAGCGGCTCCATAGACGCGGGCAGATTAGAAATGGCATCGACTTTCTGATTCACCCGATCCAACACCACATTGAGGTCTTCGCCAACATCCACTTCGATTTCGACACGGCCAAAGCCTCGGCGTGCTGTCGATACTACAGACTCAATGCCGGTGACATCTTTAATGGCTTCTTCTACCTTTACGAGGATGCTCTCTTCAACCTCTTGTGGCGAGGCGCCTGGGTAGTCAGCAGTGATATGGATATAATTAATTTCGATGTTGGGGAACATCTGACGTTGAATAAAGAAGTAGCTCGCGATCCCCATGATCAATACAAAAATCATGATCAGATTCGCCGCGACAGGGTTATGTGCAAAATACGCAATGAGACCACGAGGTGGCGTAGGGGCTTCATTCATCGTCGTCGTTCTCCTGCGCAACCTGCGATGCCACGCGTACCGTCATTCCCGCTTCAGGAAACTCGGGGGGCGTTGTCACAATCTGGTCATTGGCACTTAGCCCTTGGTCCGCATAAAGGTATTGCCCTTCGGCACGGACGATATTCAAGGCGCGAGATGAAAGTTGGCCCTTGCCATCGACCACCCAAACTTGTCGATTATTTGCCAAGGCTTGGGGAAGTTTAAATACTGCGTCTAACGTGGTGCCGTTAAAGGCCACCTCAACATAACTGCCGAAGGGCAGAGTTGGTTTAGGCGAGCTGATACCGTAGGGGTCATCAAGACGCACCACCACACGCATCATCCGTGTACTTTGTTCCACAATCCCTAAATCACGCACCACGGTGCCTTCGCGATGAATCGGCGATGTGCCATTTCGTGTCAGCGAGGCCTGAATACCTTCGAGTTGTTCGGGCAGAAATGCACTGTCAAACCCAGCCACAGGTACGTGGACTTCCGCCACTTCAACATTGTTGATCGTACCCACAGTCGTGCCTGCGCTAATATATTGACCCACACCGATATCGCGTGAGACCACTAGGGCATCATAGGGGGCAGTGACTTGACAGTTATCAAGATCGCGTTGAGCGCGTTTTAATGCCGCTTGGGCCGACTTCACCCGCGCCTTGGCTGTTAATAGTTGTGGTTTGCGTAAATAGAGATCGGTGACCTGTGTCGGAGGCAAGCTTTTTGCTTGGCGCTTTGCCACTGCGGCTTGCGCTTGTTCTTCAATGAGAGCGGCTTGCGCGCTGGCGAGATCGGCCTCTGCACTGAGCACCGCCGCCTGATAATTATCCGCCTCAATAGAGAAGAGCACGTCGCCACGTTTTACGATGCCACCGGCGACAAAATTCGGGTGCCAATCCATGACTTCTCCCGATACTTGCGCGGAGATTTGCGTGGTTTCCAGCGGCATTAATTCACCATGCCCCGTGATGACTACTTGATGTTGCGTAGGTGTGATGAACTGCGTATCGACGATCGGCGGAGGAGGAGCGGGATTATCGACCTGTGTCTCTGATTCCGTTGCCGCAATAGCAGTATAGCCAAGGTAGCCGAGCCCTAATACCACTAAGGGCAGAATCCAACGTAGTCCTTTCATTAATGATGAGTCCTTTCTGTGCGTCGCCATGTGTAGTGTGACAGCCGATTCGGGTTATATGTCTATTAACTAATTTATCATGTAACGTCAGTACTGTGATGACACGCTAACTGATCTTTYGAATTTCATCATTTTTTGTTGCACTCAACACGTTACGACTGAGTGTGTCCTCCCGATCGCCTCGTTTCGCTCATCCGGCATGTGTCTTTTGCTAAAACGCAAACCTGTTCTTTTTTTTCAATAGATAATTACATAGTTAGTTTTTATC
>NZ_MUFI01000024.1:0-51122 GCF_001996265.1 Salinivibrio sp. MA440 | reverse complement strand
CCACGGGGTGGTGGCAGGAATAAGCATAAACTGGTTGTTGTAAGTGGTGGCCCCTTGGCCGCCCTCTTCTTCCAGTGCTTGCGGTTGGCTGCCTTGGTGGTGCACACGCACCACTTGCCACGCTTGGTTCACGCTCTCATCCAGATGGTCGCTGATGGTAACGCGATAGCCGGCCCGTAATGCCGGCTCATTGCTTTGCCCGTTAGCATGCTCGGCCTCGCGGCGTAAGTACTCGAGGCGGGTTTGGTTAAATGCCTGACCAGTGGCGTCGTCTTTAAAGCGGCCCGGGAAGTCAAAGTGCTCGTAGCTGTCGGTACGCTGGTAATCAATGCCATCGGCTTGCGCCGCTTGTTGGAAGCTGTAGCGCGGTTTTTTAAAGCTGTAGTCTTTTAACGCCGTGTGGCTAGGCTGCGCCGCAGTGTGGCGTGTCAGACCATAGATATACGGCGTATCCGTGCGTCCGCCGCTTAAGGCGTTATAGGGCACAGGGCGCTCAAGCTGGGGCAAGCTGTTTGGCGCATCGGTCACCACCAGGGTATGGGTGGTGGCGTCGTGCTCGTGGTGATACACCAAGCCCTCTTCTGCCGCTAAGCGGTGGAAGAACGCCAAGTCACTTTCACGGTGCTGCACACAGTATTCGCGCTCGGCATAGTCGCGAGTGAGCGAGAAGGTGACGTCCGTGACGCCCATGTCCGTGAGCAGGGTGTCTAAGATGGTCGGCACGGTTTGGTGCTGGAAGGTGCGGCTGTTTTGGCGAAGCGACAGCCGATACAGGGCGGGCACCAAGGTTAGGCGGTAGCGGGTAAAGTGATGACCAATGTCACCTTGGCTAAAGGCACTGGCAATGCCCTGCACCCGTTTGACCAGCTCGCCGTTGCGCCACAGCGTCAGCTGCACGGGCTTGTCGACCACTTGCTCTGGCGTGAGGTCGGTATGGCGGCTCGCCAATGCCACCTCATACTGGAACCCATACACCGGGTTGCCATTCAGGCCAGCTTGGTGAGAGAGGCACTCGTCCCCTTGGTAGTCCACCACCACGAACGGTTGCGGGTCGAGCCCCGCCACGGTTAACGCTATTTGCAATGTCGCCATCTGTGTATCCTTCGCCCTGCTTGTTTACCCTGATACGTTCAGCCAGACCCTGCCGTCTGGCTGAACGCACCACAGCCCGCCCGTAAAGGCAGGCTGTTTGTGTCTTCATGTCGCCATGAAGAATTAGGCTTCGATAGGCTTGCGCCAGTCGTCTGAGCCTGAGGTGCCTGCGTTGACGTGGTCCCACGTGATTTTGCGGTAAGACATCGACACGGTCAGGTTCTGGGTAAAGTCTGACTTCGCCGGGTCTTGGCAATGGGGCATCTCGCAGTGAATGTCCACAATCGAAGCGCTTTCCAGCTTGGTGGTAAAGAAGTTTTCTTGTTTCCCTTCAATCGAGGTGCGGTACCACTTCAGCTCGACCGTTGACATCTTCTCACCCGACGCCAGTGCGTTATAAAGCAATGGCACCGCTTTGTTGAGTGCGACGGTGAATTGGAAAGGCTTGTGCACACGTTGGCCGGAGGGCTGACCAGATTGTGGGTCCGTCGGCACGGTCACATTGTGGTTAAACTCTTGTACCAGCATTTCGTCTTCGTGGCCTTCGACAAAAGAATCACCGATAGAATCCGCGGTGCAGGCACCGGCAGTAATCAAACCCTGAGTTTCGCCTTCAATCGAGATATAACATGGCGTTGGCATAATCGCTCCTTTGTATGTCATGGAAGACACATCGCCACCGTGGCGGTGTGCCTGTTCGCTCTCTTATCCTGCGAAATGCATGCCAAGTTTTTTACCATTAAAAATCAGTGCTTTATAGTATGACTGACCAATTTTTTGCACGTGCCAAGCAACTTCTTGCCAAGCCAAGCAAAAAGTTGCTTAGCCAGCAGGTTAACGAGCTGGTATTTGTGTTGTCATTTTCATCGCTATTTTTTTGAACCCACTCGGCATTGTTAGTGGGTCATCGCACACTTATTACTTGGTTACGATCTCTGTTTGCGGGCCCAGTGGATGTAGTCTTGGATCACAGGCTCAGCGAGTAAAAGGTCGAGGCTGTGTAATGCGCGACCCAGGTGTTTTTCACTGAATTGGCGATGAATAAAAGCATGGCAAGGCCGGCATACCCAAATACCGTTTTCGCGCATGTAGGGTCGGGAAAAGCGCTTGGTGAACCATTTGTTGTTATGACAAGTTTTGGGGATCAAGTGATGGAAGGTCAGCGGCCTTGAGTGCTGACACAGTGCACAGGGCGTTGAAGAAGGCGGAGAGGCTGGCATACAGATAATAATACTTAAAAAGAGGGTCGCATCGATAACTGCGACCCTCGTTACCAGTATCTGGTTCAATTACGCAAAGTTGTCACGCAAGTATTCAATAATGTCGTCCGATTCGTACATCCACTGGGTTTCGCCGCCTTGGTCAATACGCAGACAAGGCACCATGCCTTTGCCGCCTTCGGCCTGTAGGCGTTGCCACTCTTCGGCGTTAGCGTTCATATCCACCAGCGGAATATCTAACTTAAGCTCTGTCATGACTGCACGCACTTTATGGCAAAATGGGCAGTGCTCTTTGTGATACAAGCTTAGTCCGTTCAAATCAGCCATTATGTTTCCTTT
Organism: Salinivibrio sp. MA440; assembly: GCF_001996265.1. Lineage (NCBI taxonomy): Bacteria > Pseudomonadati > Pseudomonadota > Gammaproteobacteria > Vibrionales > Vibrionaceae > Salinivibrio > Salinivibrio sp. MA440. The sequence continues at coordinate 48,471 of NZ_MUFI01000024.1, read as the reverse complement.
TAGGTCATCAGGGCGGCTCTTCAAATACCACCAACTGTGTGAATTCACTCTACGTAATGATGGCATTAAACTTGGTCCTAACGCTAGTCGTTAGCCTGTTTTATTGGCACTACATGAGCAACTAAGAGCTAAATGACAATTAATCTATCACCTCAAGGTATATTGCTCATCACTCAAACGCTGGATAATTTGTTGCAATAACAAAGACAGTCAATCAATTCGCCAGCCACGTGTGCCACGTTGAATTTTTTATCGCATAGGTTAAACCCGTTCCGCTCCAACACTGTTTGCGATGCCATGTTGGTCGTGGACGCCATGGCGTTGAGTCTCACAAGTCCGTATTCGCGCGCAACCTCTAGAGCGTACTTTACCGCTCGAGAGGCAACCCCCTTCCCGGTGTGTTGTTCTGCAATGCGATATCCCAATGAACCTGATGCAGATACCGCATCAATTTGGCTGATATTGACCCGTCCCAAAAGCAGGCCCTCGGCATCCGTGATCAACATCGGTACGTGTTGCCCCTTCTGATGTAAGGCAAGTAATTCGCAGATGTGACCGTATACACCTGCTCGGTAATAAAACGCCTCACCGCGCGATTCAATATAGGTTTCAAAATAAGCACGGTTTTGTTGTTCAAAATCGAACAACAAGTCCGTATCAGCGAGGGTAAGGAGACGGATCAATAACTGCATAACACGATCAATTTAATCCGGCCCATGTTCAAACTGTTTTAATGCCTCATTAGGCGTATGCCATGGTGCCTTCGACGCCGTGTGAATGTGAAAATTTGGCGCGGATTGTGGGGCGGTATCCAAAATTCCTAGACGAATATTGAACATCCCCTTATTGATTTTATGAGAGAAAAGGCTCGACCCACATTGCCCACAAAAAGCAAGCACCGTTTCTGCGCTTTTCTCATAATAACGAATATGCGTTTGACCAGCCGTGATCGAGACTTTTTCTGCCTCTATGCCGCCGACTGATGAATAGTCTGAACCAGTAAACTTTCGACATTCAGAGCAATGGCAGTTTCCCATATAAAGGAAAGTGTCAGGTAATGTAAGACGGACACCACCGCATAGGCAGCTAGCAGAGAGAGTGGACATGAGCATACCTCTATCTAAAGTATCAGACTCTATTGTCTGCTCTTGCCTAACAAAAAACAATTAAAATGTTTAATTTCATAGTCATAGCTATCTATTAATCTTTCCCAGAGAAATTGTCTTATCTCGTCGTCGTACTACTATTTACAGTGTAAATTTATTGACAACGCGTCGATCTAACCAGGCACCTAACGAATAAATGCTCACAATCCTGACGCACTCTTGAACATATAGTGACATTGATCACATAAATTATTGCAGTTTAATGAAGCCCACCGTACTATCGATCCAAATGACATTTTTGGGACAAGGGTCACACATAGGGTGGTGACACCTGCTACGGACGGGCAGATCGTTTTATCGAATTGAGGATAATATGACATTACCACGATCTTCATGTGCTGCACGTACGGTGCTTAAAGGCGCCGGACAATTTTTTGCAATCGCCCTTTACTTCGCAGGTATTGCAGGCATTGTTCATTACAGTGTCGCGTCGCACAACGTTGCTTCCGAATCATCATTGATTGAGCTTTCCCAACTGGGGCTACTCGCCGCGACGGTATTTGCGTTTCGTCGTGTCGCTAAGTTCAGTCAATCCCTTCACCACGCAGCTGGGCTAATGAGTGCCTTTTTTTTGGTATTAATGATCCGAGAGCTGGATGCCACACTTGATATGGTGATGCATGGTTTTTGGAAAGTGCCGGCACTCATTGTAACGGGGCTCGCCATTTGGCCCGCATTGAAACACTGGCGTGAAACCCTCACTAGCCTTGCGCACGCAATCCATTCAAGACACAGCACGGTTTTAATGATCGCATTAGCGCTGTTACTCGTGTATTCGCGTTTGTTTGGTATGGGCGAGTTATGGGAACAAGCGATGGGCGCCAACTACGTGCGAGATGTGAAAAATATCGCTGAAGAAAGTACTGAGTTAGTCGCTTATTCACTCATTTGGCTTTCGGCTCTCGGGTATCTTGTTGAGGCAAAGAAGTTGAGTTTCGTACCAAAAACTCGGCCAAGCTCAACGACAATCGAAAGTGATATCTCAGTCTAATCACCCTCTTCCCCAAATACTTATCTTGTTTTGACGTCGCCAGTGGGCGACGTCGCTGCTTAATGCTAAGATTGAAACAAATAGCATAGGAAGCCGAAAGCATGATGAGAACATTTGCGGTTTTTATTCTCCTTATGAGTGTCTTCGCTCACGCCAATACAGAGGATAAACCAAAAGCCGAACAGCTGGTGACAGGAAAGAATGAGGCTATTTGCAAATCGACGTTTGGACAAGAAATGATCAGCCAGCAAATGACATTCAGCAACCAAACGAACACGCAAAATATCCGTCGGATTGCCGAACGCAAGATTGCTGCAGCACGCAAAACATTTGCTGACACCGGTAGCTATTGTGATGCCGCACACGTGTTGTTGACATTCGAGCCAGAGTCTCTGTCCGGTAAAGATGGCGACGCGCAATTTCGTGATAACTGATGTGCCATAAATGTGGCACTCAGCTTCTCGTTTTGATAGCCAATTAGCCCCCCCTTATCTACTACGCCGGCGATAAACGCTGATTGATACCCCATACCTAGTATTGGCTGTGGTACACTTCGACCACAACTTAACAAGGGGTATAACGATGAGAAAAACGCTATTGATTTTGGCTTTAACGGCGACACTAGTCGGTTGTGAAAACGATGAAGTGGGCGATGTCAGCTTAGGCATGTTCACCATGAAAGACATTAAACTCAATCACCTTGTCGATCCTGTGGTCAGTGGCGTCACATGCCATGTTGCGTCTGTTGAGGCTGATTTGAGCTTTTCTGATCCAAGCGACAGCGCGATTTCATGCCGACAAACTGGCGAGATTACGCCCGAGATGCTTGCCAATATCGATAAAAGTACATCCGGCGAAATAGTATTTAGAAAGTCGAAAAGTATATTTTTTAAGTCAATGAAAATTCGTCGTATTTTCGATGCTAAAAATCAAACGCTTATGTATTTGTCGTACTCGACCAAAGAAACGTCAGGCAGCTTTAAACATAGTCTTTCTACGGTTCCACTATGGGGAACCAAAGCCTACCAATCTCAGCCACAAAAACACTAATAACCCAAGACGTAGTCGTTATCTGCTAATACGCCACTCCTATGAGCGATCTTTTATGAATACGGTACAAACACAAATGGATGCATGGCTCGATGATGTCGTGATTGGACTAAATCTCTGTCCATTCGCCGCCAAGCCCCGTCGCAACCAACAAATTCGGCTAGATATCTGTTATGCAACGGATGATGACGCCATCCTCGAAGCGATTTATCACGCATTTGTGCATCTGACGCAGACAGATGCCACCATCACAGATACAACCGTGGTCGTCGTCCCCGATGCACTAGCAGACTTTGATCACTACCTTGCACTGGTTGAAGCCACCGATACGCTGATTGATCATTACGGTTGGCGTGGCCGGTTCCAGGTCGCGAGTTTTCATCCTGAATACTGTTTTGACGGCTGCGCCCCAGAAGATAGCGAAAACCTTACCAATCGCTCTCCTTATCCATGCTTCCATTTAATTCGAGAAGCAAGCATGTCGCGTGCGCTTGAGCATTATGGTCAAGATCCCGCACTTATCCCTGAGCGCAACGTTGCCTGCGTTGAAGCGCTGACACCCTCTCAACGTCAAACACTGTTCCCTTGGATAAACGATGATCAAAATTAAATGATGACCTGCGTTTAATTGAAGTGTCAGCGGTGATCATCCATCGCCAATATTGGGTATGGCAAAAGTCGATCCCTGACTAACTTTGATAACGAAACAGGCAAGAATGTAAGACACAGTTGGCATTTCCGATGTCATCGACTTGTTGATTGACCGTGCGCATCTAAGGATACAAGGAGAGGAACAAGGGAGTGACTATGTCTTACAACAGATTTGAGGCCCCAGTTGGCTGCGTCATATTCGATTGCGACGGCACGCTGGTTGACTCAGAGAAACTATCGCATAAAGCCTTGGTGGAAACTTTCGCGACATTTGGCGTCGTGATTAGCTTACAAGAATCTCTTGATCACTTCGAAGGTGGAAAGCTCTCAGATGTACTGCAAAGCACGTGTGAGCGAAGCGGCGCACATATCCCTATCGACCAGCTCGAGCCGCGTTTTCGTGATTTATGCCATCAGTACTTTGAAGCGGAGCTACAACCAGTTAAAGGCATAGAAACGCTAATCAAGGCGCTTAATCAGCAAGGTATTGATACCTGTGTCGCCTCCAATGGCCCTGTTAAAAAAATGGAACACGCATTAGCACTCACTAAGCTTCTGCCTTATTTCCAACATCGCTTGTTCAGTGCCTTTGACACTAACAGCTGGAAGCCTGCCCCTGATCTCCTTCACTATGCCGCAATGAATATGGCCTGCCCCACAGAGCAATGCATCTTTATCGACGATACTAACAAAGGGATCCAAGCAGGGATTAACGCACACATGCGTACTGTCCATTTTAACGCTAACCCTAATGTGCGGACGACTGATCATCCTTTAGTGACGCGCGCATTCAGTATTGAAGACCTAATCGACCTGTTGTGCTGATCCGCTCTTCTGGTTAGTGGATCGTCCACACAGCGCAACTGCATGTTGCCGCCACCATTCTTGATCAATACGCACGGTTTGCCACGTGTCTGCTTGCGGTATCCGCCAATAGCGTGTCAACATCAATGCCGGTGTGCCTGGCGCGACCTCTAAGCCAACACTTTGCGACGAGGCGAGCGCCTCCCAAGCACTTGACCAACTGACCTCAGCCATTGCAAGCGCCCGGTTAGTGCGTATCGTATGATCTAGCCTCGCCTTGTCACCAGTCTCCCACACAGCGGGGAAGAAATCAGGGTGCAGAAACGTCCGTATCCACCCCACCGGTAATTGCTCGATACATACACGCCCCTCGCCTTCATACACTTGACCGAAAGGAGGAAGTGACATGTGATCGCTGATCGCAGCATCAGCCATCTTCTTGGTTTGAGCATGCCAAACAAACTGGCCACCATACGGTCCAAAATACTCCTGCCAATCGCTTAGCTGAGTCGGATCATAAGAACACGGCGTGGGTGCGACAAACCAACCTCGACGATCTCGCCGATACAAGCGCCCCTCTGCTTCTAATACAGCAAGCGCTTCGCGCAAGGTCACGCGCGTAGTCGAAAACGTCTCCGCGAGTTGTCGCTCCCCCGGTAACTTTTTCCCCGGAGCCAGTAGCCCGCAATCGATTTGTGTTAATAATTGCTGGCGAATCGCCATAAACTGCATCATCAAAGGTCACATCTGCTTGATGTTCATATTTTTGGTGTGATCTCTCTCAACTTGCTGTTAAAACCTGACCACAATGTCCAAGAATCAATCAGTGATTAAGATAGAATCGCCAGTCTACTTGCAATCGGAGCAAAGAACAAAAGATGCATCCAAGGAACGTACAAAAACTTTTCCCCACACGACTAGCCCAACGTCTTGTATGCACTGTACTTTTTTACTGGCTTGGTTTTACACCGTTAGGCTATGCGGATGATAACCCGCTTTCTGACTATTTTATTGAAACATGGACAACGGCCAACGGATTGCCGCATAACAGCATCAATGCCATTGAGCAAACCTCTGATGGCTACTTGTGGTTTGCAACGTGGGAAGGCGTCGCACGCTACAACGGACTCGAATTTGTCCTGTTTGATCGCGGCCCGAACACGCACATGCAAGACTCCGGTACCCGTGCACTCGCCACTGGACCTGATAACCAATTATACGCAGGGGGCGCTCGCGGCAGCCTAGTGATGCGCAGCGGCTTTTCTTGGCAGAACTTACCGGTGGTGGCACCAAGCTTAATTAACGATGCGCTGCATGACCAGTCTGGAGGATTGTGGCTTGCCATAGAGGGGATGGGCGTGCTCTATTACACGTCCAAACAGCTGAGGCAGCCAAGCCCCGACCCTCAGCATTTTATTAAGACGACCAGTAGTTACCACTTAGCACAAACCGATCAAGGCCATGTTTATGCCGCCACTGAGGACGGTGTTTACCAGCTTTCCAAACACGCCGGCGCCGCTCATCTTTCGTTTCATAACCTTTTTACCAAAGCATTTTATGTTTCCAGCAGTCAAGATGGCGCATTGTTAGTGGGATCTGAAAGCGGTGCATGGCGCTATAAAAACGAACGTTGGACGCCACTGGCAAGCGCATTGCTCAACCAAGCGATCACCATGGTCGAACAAGACAGCCGCGGGACCTATTGGTTTGGCACACTCAACCGTGGGATCGCACACCTGCGTGACAATCATCTCGACTTCCTGGATGGTCATCGAGGACTCCCGAATAATCGTATTCTTTCATGGTTTGAGGATAATGAGGGCAGTATCTGGATAGGCACTAACGGCGGAGCAATGCGGCTTCGTTACGCCCCTTTTGTCACCTTAACCAAAGATAATGGACTCGCAGGTAACTACGTGCGCACCGTACTGGGAGGTGACGGCGATACTGTTTGGGCGGGTTCCAGCGAAGGATTGAGTCAGATTAATACGATAGCGGGCAACGCACGCGTACTCGCCGATAATATTTCAGTCCTTAGTCTTGCGCATCGACAGCAAGGCGGACTATGGGTAGGGACTTATCAAAAAGGGCTCTACTACTGGCACCAAGGCTCACTCACGGCGGCCAACACCATCAATGACCAATTGCCAGATAGCGAAATACGAGCAGTTGTCGAACGTAATGGCGTCTTATGGGTGGGAACACCACGTGGCTTAGTCGAGTTTGATCAACACCAAAGCAAATCACCAACCGCAGCATCAGTGCCTTATCAAAAACAGGCTCTCTATCATAGCCAAAACAGTGCGTTACCTGGCAGCTACATTATGTCGCTGGCATTTGATGACACCGATAAGCTATGGATTGGCACCGGACGCGGTGCCAGCTATCTGTTAGAAAAGACAATCACTACGCTCGATTTTTCTGCACAAGAGCAGGCTCAATATGTTTTTGGCTTTTTCCACGAGCCGGGGTACGTTTGGATGGCCACCGATCGCGGTATTGTGCGCTATCGACAAGCTGACGGCCACCAAGCTTTAGTCGGCAGACCGCAGGGCCTACCAATTGATAAGTTCTTTCAAATTGTGAAAGGTGATGATCAAAGCTTTTGGCTATCCAGTAACCGAGGTATCTGGCGTATCAATTATGATCACGCCCATCAAGTTGCAGATAAAACACGCACGCGTATCGACTTTGAACATTACGATCAAAGTGACGGCATGCTGAACAGCCAAGCTAACGGTGGCTCAAACCCTGCGGCAACCAAAACATCACGTGGAGACATTATTTTTGCCACTGCCAAAGGCGTTACTAGCGTTAATCCGACTCGGTTATCCCAACTACTGAGTCACCCTTTACCCATTGTCATGCAAAGCGTGCGGTTCGATAGCAAAGAGATTAACCCTGAAACGACGGGAAAGGTACCAGCGAGGACCAACCGTATCTTGTTTTCCTATGCCGCCCTCGGGTATACCATGCCGGAGCAAATCCAATATCGAACGCAGTTAGAAGGGTTCGAATCTGATTGGGCATACCGCCATGAAAACCATATTGCCGAATATACGAACCTACCACCAGGTGATTACACCTTTAAAGTAAGTGCTCGCTATCCTTATAGCGACTGGAGTGATGATGTGCTCAGTTATCACTTCAGCGTTATGCCATCACTTTGGCAACGCGCTGATGTGCGAGCGCTAGGCTTTTTGCTGACTGTGCTTGCGGCCTACGCCGCGTTTATGTGGCGTATTCGACACATGAAGAAAAAAGCTATCCAACTCGAAGCGTTAGTCGAAGAGAAAACCCAGGCCTTACAAGCCCAAGCCGATGACTTCGAACGAATGTCTAAAGAAGACGCCCTCACTGGACTGGCCAATCGACGAGCCTTTGATGAATATTGGCATCAGGTATTCGAAGAATCGCGCCAATCCGGGACAGATTTGCAAGTCGCGATCTTAGACATTGATCATTTTAAACGCATTAATGATCACTATTCTCACCTGGTGGGGGATCAAATTATTCAGCGAGYCGGTAGCTTACTTCTTCGCGAGCAGACACATTTGCGTCATATCGCTCGTTGGGGCGGTGAAGAATTTACGCTTTTATTAGCGGGAACGCCTGCAGACGGTTATCGCTATTTTGACGGCTTAAGACGCCGAATTGCGGCGTTAGATCTAAACGATATTGCTCCCTCGCTTAGTATTACCGTCAGTATTGGCGTGGCAAGTAACCACCAGGCATCAGACTATGTCGATGGGTTAAAGAAAGCCGATCAAGCCTTATACCGGGCCAAACGCGATGGACGTAACTGTGTTCGCCAAAGCAATGATACTGCGTGATGATGATGTAAAAGGGGAGCGTTAAACGCTCCCTGATAAGTTTTACATGCAAGATAAACCAATGGGCTTATACGCTCATTGCGTTTAAGGCATAGTCTTTAAGCTCTTTTCATATGATTCATATTGTTTAGTAACAGAATCAGTTGGCCCGCCCGTCAACTTACTGACGATAATGGCACTCAAGCCCGCAAACAAGAAGCCAGGGACGATTTCATACAAATCGAAGATACCGCCTGGTATTTGTTTCCAAACCACCACGGTAATCCCGCCCACAAGAATCGCAGCCAGCGCACCATTGCGGTTCATGTCACGCCAGAACAGGCTGAGCAACAAGGCAGGACCGAATGCGGCACCAAAACCAGCCCAAGCATAAGACACCAGACCCAGAACAGAGCTATCAGGGTCCATGGCTAAGCCAAGCGCAATCGCAGACAGCAAGATAACCGCACCACGACCGACCATGACCACTTCTTGGGTCGATGCGTCCGGACGGAAAACTTGCTTGTAAAAATCCTCCGCGAGCGCAGACGACGATACCAATAGTTGAGAATCTGCTGTACTCATAATCGCCGCTAAAATTGCCGCCAACAGGATACCTGCAATCACTGGATGGAATGCCGCATTGACCAACAACATGAAGATTTTTTCACCATCAGCCAGGGTGCCTGACATATCATTCTGCACGTACAAAATACCCACTAAACCGATCAAGACCGCACCGACCATGGATAATGCAGACCAACCCACTGCGATACGGCGCGCCGTGGTAATGTCTTTATTGGAGCGAGTCGCTTGGAAACGCGCCAAGATATGTGGCTGGCCAAAGTAACCTAAGCCCCAGGCCGCTAAAGAGACGATACTGATCCAAGTGAGTGGCTCACCATCTACATCACGCCATAACGTCATCAGCTCAGGGTTGATTGCGGCAACATCACGGCCCAATTTGAAAATGCTGCCGTCCATGATAACAAACGGCACGATCAACAAGGCCGCGGCCATCAACAGTCCTTGCACCAAGTCAGTCCAAGATACCGCCAAGAAGCCACCAAACAAGGTATACGACACAACACAAATTGTGCCAATCACCACCGCGGTTGTGTAATCAAACCCGAATACCGTGGTGAACAGTTTACCCCCTGCAACCAAGCCTGAGCTGGTGTAGAAAAGGAAAAAAAGCAAAATGAAGAAAGCAGAGATGGTTTGCAGCAATTTTGATTTATCCTCAAAACGGCGAGCAAAAAATTCCGGTAACGTCAGCGCGTTATCTGCTTCAATACTGTAAGTCCGCAGGCGTTTGGCACAAATTAACCAGTTAAGATAAGTGCCCAACAACAAACCGCCCGCAAGCCAAAGTGATTCCATTCCCGCAGCGTAGGCATAGCCAGGAAGCCCAAGCAGCAACCACCCACTCATGTCTGATGCCCCTGCTGACAACGCAGCGGGCCATGGGCCTAACGACCGGCCACCGAGGAAATAATCTTCGGAGTTAGAAGTCCGTTTGTAGGCATACACACCAATGGCAAGCATCATGATGAGATATGCCAGAAAGGTTGCACTGATGGCATAGCTATTGTCTATCATATGTGTCCCTCAATTGCATGGCCCCAATTGGGGCCATTTCTGGAAAGTTAATGTTCACCACTACCGAGTTCCAGAAGCGTGGCATTACCACCTACAGCAGTGATATTTATGGTTCGGGTGCATTCGGTCACGAAACGCAACACATAGTCAGGGCTACCAATCACTGAATACTGCTCAGTGTCGGTTTCCGCAACCAGTGTCGCAATCACACCCTGTCGTTGTGCGAGCTGACGATTGACGTCTCGCACATGTTCTTTGGTTCCAGTCGTCGCTACGCCAACGACCTGCGGATGCTTGAATAGATCACTGCACACCTCAAGATCGACACGTACAGCAACTCTATCTGGACATCCAGCTTTAACAAGATCCGCCATGACCGCGTCGGCATTGTCCGCATGCGAACCTTCCACGCTCACGACGACACAGTTACCCGCCACCAACGCAGCCGCTAACTGACCACACAAAGCAATAGACGTCAGCGACGCATCACCTGTCATGGCGATAGTCCCTCTTCCTGCCGTATACAGCTCGTTCGTTTCACCGGTCGGGCCGGGCAATTCGTATACCTTATCGAGCAAGCGCTGGGCGTTTTCACACTGAAAACGAATCATCTTCGCTGCGTGGGCAAAGTCATCGCCGCGAGCGGCGACCGTGTCAGACCACCGTTGCAATAACGCAATGCGACCGGCGACAGTTTGATCATTCCAGTCTTCCCAAACCGCTTCACACTGCTCTAAAACGCTATTTAATTGATGCATGACGCTTCTCCTGATCCTGATATCAACCGACTTGTTGCACGTTTACTGATGCTTGCGTAAAGCGATACAGATAGTGTGGTCCACCCGCTTTAGGCCCAGTTCCCGATAAGCCGCGACCGCCAAAGGGTTGAACGCCAACGACAGCGCCGACCTGATCACGGTTGACATAACAGTTACCTACCCGAGCACGATGCTCAATATGGGCGCAGGTCGTTTCATTGCGGCTATGCACCCCCATGGTTAAGCCAAAACCTGTTTGGTTGATATCATCAATCACCTTATCGAGCGCATCCGCGCGATAGCGAACAATATGTAGAATGGGACCAAAATGCTCCTCACTCAGTTGATCAATACTGCGGATTTCAAACGCCGTTGGTGGCACAAACGTTCCTTTATCACAATCTTCAGAGAGTGGAACTTGCGTGACCAACTTACCGCTGCGCTTCATCTGTTCTATGTGAGCAAGAAGCTTGTCTTTCGCCGTTTGATCAATCACTGGCCCCACATCGGTTGATAGCCGCTCTGGGCGTCCCACAGACAGCTCCGCCATCGCCCCTTTTATTAAGCCAATCACGCGGTCAGCAATGTCTTCTTGAATATAAAGCACACGCAATGCTGAACAGCGCTGACCCGCAGAGGCGAAAGCAGAACGCAATACATCGCGCACCACCTGCTCGGGCAATGCCGTACTGTCCACTAGCATTGCATTCTGCCCCCCGGTTTCCGCGATAACTGGCACAGGATCGGCATCGCGCTCTGCCAAGGTGCGGGTAATACGCTGTGCTGTTGGTGTGGATCCGGTAAATGCGACCCCTGCAATACGCGTATCCTCAGTGAGAGGCGCTCCCACCACAGGGCCACTGCCAGGTAATAGCTGAATCACCCCAGCAGGGATCCCAGTGTCTAACAGCAACTCAATCGCGCGATAAGCAATAATAGATGTCTGTTCGGCCGGCTTGGCCACGACAGTATTACCGGCCACAAGCGCCGCGCCAACTTGGCCGAGGAAAATCGCTAATGGGAAGTTCCAAGGGCTGATACATGTAAAGACACCGCGTCCTTGATAGGTCACCGATTGTGCTTGTCCATCAAAGCCTTGATAGGCCAGTGGCTCCGTTTGCAACGCTTTAGCCTGCTCGGGGTAATAACGTAAAAAATCGACGGCCTCTCGGACTTCATCAATGCTATCGTGGATAGTTTTACCCGCCTCACGATGACAGATCGCCACCAGCTCACCCAGATTTGCTTCTAGTTTATCAGCAAGGTCAAGTAAGTACTTACCACGCTGGCTAACCTCGGTATCTCGCCATGTCGGATAAGCCTGTGCCGCAATATCGAGGGCGTTATTCACCTGTTCAGCCGTTGCCCAATCAACGTGACCTACGGACTCATTACGATCATAGGGCGCGGTTATCTCGTGCGTATCGCCTTTCAGACGCTGACCGTTAACAATGGGGCCAGCCTGCCATTGGTACTCGCCCATGAAGGGAACAACACTGTCCTGGAAGGGTTGCCATTCTGATTCGATATCCGTCGCGACACCTTGCGAGTTTTTACGGGCGGGCCCAAAAATATCTTGCGGCATAGGAATGCGATCGTTGTGCAAGGTGTGATTTGCACACAAAGTATCAACCGGATCGGCAATCAAATCGTCAATCGGGCAACGTGCATCAACCAAACGATGTACAAACGAGCTATTGGCACCGTTCTCTAACAAACGGCGAACCAGATAAGGCAACAAATCTTTATGGCTGCCGACTGGCGCATAAATACGCACTTCGGTGTTGAACAAGGCTTTGGCGTGATTGTAAAGCGCATCGCCCATGCCATGTAGGCGCTGGAACTCAAAGTCATTATGTGTCGCCATAGACGCAATCGCCGCAATCGTATGGGCATTATGGCTGGCAAATTGCGGATAAATCAGACCGCGTATATGCTCGCTAAGTAGGAAGCGTGCACAGGCTAGGTAAGAAACGTCTGTCCCTTCTTTGCGGGTAAATACCGGATAACCATGATGCCCAGTTTGCTGACACAGTTTAATTTCACTGTCCCAATAAGCGCCTTTTACTAACCGCATTGGGATCACATCACCTTGTTCTTTTGCTAAAGCCGCTAACCAAGTGATCACAGGTAGCGCGCGTTTAGAGTACGCTTGCACCACTAAACCAAACTTACCCCAACCTTTCACCACAGGGTCGCGATATAGCTTTTCAAACAGCGCAAGCGAAAGCTCCAACCTATCCGCTTCTTCCGCATCAATGGTGATCGCAACATCTTTTTCACGCGCACGTTTCAGCAAAACCAGAACCGTCTCAAACATCTCTGTCATCATGCGATCTTGATTCGCCGCTTCATAACGTGGATGCAAGGCAGACAACTTGATTGAGACGGATGGTGACGGTCCTTGATAACTGGCTTTCGCCTCGCCGACGGACTCAATCGCCTGTAAGTAATCGTTGAGATAGGCTTTGGCATCATCTTGGGTTAATGCCGCTTCACCGAGCATGTCGAACGAGTACGTAAAGCCATTCGTGCGCGGGCCTTCGCCGTTTTTCTGCGCCTCATCAATGTCACGCCCAAGCACAAACTGATGACCCATGATTTTCATCGCTTGATGCATCGCTTGGCGAATCACAGGCTCTGACATTTTATTCACAAGGCGATTGATCACTGACGCCGGTTTGCCTTCGGTGCTCTCATCTAAGGTCACCACTTTACCTGTTAGCATTAACCCCCAGGTGGAAGCGTTGACAAATAAGGAATCAGAGTGACGCAAATGTGCTTTCCAGTCAGCAACACTGAGTTTGTCACGAATAAGCGCATCAGCAGTATGCGCGTCGGGGACCCGCATCAGAGCTTCGGCAAGACACATCAACAGAATGCCTTCCCGTGTGTCTAAACTGTATTCCAACAACAGCGCATCAATCATTTGTACGGCTTTTTTATCAGCACGTACCCGCTCAATTAACTGAGTCGCTTGACGACGTGTTTGCTCTCGCTCATTTTCTGAGGCTTGCGCAAGCGGAATGAGTTCTTTCAGCCACTCACTTTCGTCAACACAATAAAGCGGAGAGATTTCAGACCAAATCTTCGCTAATGGGCGCTCGATAAACGAGGGCTGCATAGCATCGATGGCTTTAAACATAGCGGTATCCTCACTCACGTCCTCCCAAACTCGGGCAGGAAAATGTTACGTCATTGTTACTCTGCGATCGATTCTATGCGTGGTCTATCAGTAAGGTCTTACAAAAAACACCGGCATTATTGCAAAATCCTCCGATGATTAACAAATAAAGCCGCCGATCGCTATAGAGGCGTAACAAATGATCGGCAGCTGAGTCGATGTGATGCAACGTAATGCTGGGTAAATTGCGATAATCTTTGGCTTAAGGTGTGCATTTAAACTTGGCGGGCGACAAACCAAAATAGCGTGAAAACGCATTAGTAAATCCACTTTGACTAGAAAAACCACAACTGTCTGCAATTTGAGCCATGGTCAGATCACTGTCTTTGATAAGCTGCTTTGCCAATGCAAAGCGTTTATCCAGTACATATTGATGCGGAGTGGTCCCGACTTGTTGTTTAAATAATTGATGAAACTGGCTTTCTGCCAAGAAAACACTGCCCGCTAATTGCGCAACTGTGATCTTACGGCTGATATGCTGATGAATATAGCGATCGATAATATCCATATTTAATCGATGGCCATCGCGACGAGGAGAGACATGATCCCGGAAGTGACGGTGCAACACACACATTAACGTATCGGCACAGGCACGACTGAGCAAAGGATCGGAGGGATTGGCAATCATCTCTGCCGATAATGCTTTGATCAGTATTTGTGCGTGAGTATCTAATTGAAAATAAGGCTCACGAGCAAATAAGCGCGCAATATTTTCATGCATTAACGCTTGCTCTGACCATTCTTGCGAAGGAAGGTTAATCACTAAAATTTCGTTTCGTCCCACGCCAGTAAAAGCATGTTCTTGAGATTCCGCGACTAAACAGCCCTGTCCTGGACCAATAAGACTTCCTCGTCCACCAACATCAAACTCCGTTTGCCCCTGCAGCCCAATGACCACTTGTTTGTAGTCATGACTGTGGTGCCGTGGCTGTCTGGGTAAGGCAATGACTTCTGAAACCTTCGGTGATGCAGCCATTATGCTCCTCCCTTATTCACGATCTTTGGCTCATCGTCTGTTAACCCTTCTTTATTCTGGCACGCTTTCTTCCCATTCGCGAATGCTTCTCTGTTCTTAGCTAACCATTATTCTCAGCTAACCATTATTCTCAGCTAACCATTGTTCTCGGCTAACCATTGTTCTCGGATAACTAATAGCTAAAACGACCAATCACACAGGATGTGGTTTCCATCATGGCAATTTTTCGGAACTATGATCAAGTACCGCATTTTTTACGGCGAATGTCATTTTGACCTTGAAAATGCGAAGGATCCCTCATGTTTTTACGATTGATCATCGAAAAGGCAAGACTAACAAGATGAAAAAAGACGATATAAATCTAACTAAACAATTTAATATCAAGGCGTTAGTCAAGGTTCGATGGGGACAAGCCTCTCTTGATCATCGTTTCGGTGCGATCGCGGGCGATCAACCCCTTGATCATTCTTCCGATTTAATCCGTCATCATGCAATCTTATTTGAAGCATGGGACCGCTTAAGGTAATCTTCCATAAACCTAAAACCATGAGCACAGTTGCACCGATCACGTCGCAGAATGCTGACTGCCGTCAAATAATTAACACGGTTTGCGTGGCAACACGGGTTTCCGTGATAGTCTACTTTTTGGACATAGGTATTATTATTGCGACATGCGTAAGCAAGGGAACTATGACAACGAAATATTTAAAAGCGTTATGCTTAGCGCTCCCTCCCCTACTGCTAACCGAGTTGGCGTTCGCTGAAAACGCGTCTTCCGCTGATAATCTCGATCCGGTCAGTGAGTTGGTAGAGAAACTCCGTGATAAAGAAGATTCACTGGAGTCTCGAAACGATGAACTGGCTCTGCAGCAGGCGAAGTTGGATGACCTTCTGGTTAAGCGCGCGACGTTAGAAGATGAGCTGAGCAACCTGAAGCGCAAACGCAGCAATGCAAAAGCAGAGCTCGATGCAAAATTTCAGGA
This sequence comes from Salinivibrio sp. MA440, assembly GCF_001996265.1. Lineage (NCBI taxonomy): Bacteria > Pseudomonadati > Pseudomonadota > Gammaproteobacteria > Vibrionales > Vibrionaceae > Salinivibrio > Salinivibrio sp. MA440. Next base: position 32,494 of record NZ_MUFI01000024.1, on the reverse strand, counting down.
TTTAATTGCCGATCCGAGCACAGATATTAGCCCGTATCAGCAGGCCTACCAACAAACATGGCAGAAGGTGAATGATCAGCAGCGCGAACAGGCTGCCAACGAAACCGCGATTATTGAGCAGAAAAAACATCTGGCAAAACTCGAGCGTGAGCAAGCATTGCTGGCAACGACGTTAGAAAACTTGCATGAAGCGATGCGCGAAGCCCGTGCAGAGCGTCTGCGCAAAGAGCTAACGCAGAAAGACACCATTGAGGTTGTCCATAGCCTGACTTGTTCGCCAAACATGACACTGTCTTCCTGTGCAAATCAAGGCAAGACCTTGACCATGCAGAAAGCCATTCGAGAGTTCCGTGGTCAGGTAACCAACTTTGTTACCGAATCAGACGCTGTGAAACAAAATATTGATAACGTGGCGTTCAATATTCACGTGACCAACAGCGAGATCATGGACGCGGGCTTTACCGGTGGCACGGATTACACTACTCGGATAAAAGCAGAGCTGGTGAGCCGTCCGGATAAGACAGCCTCATGCCGTTTGCTTGATTTGGAAGACAGATACTGTGTTGAGACGACACAAGCACAGAAACAAGCACAGCGTAAGCAGCAGGCAAAACGTTGGGTAAACGTGACTGTCCGCTCTAACCGTTATGATGACAACGTAACCATCAACGATGTGACTTATGGCAGTACACCCGTCGAGCTGATGTTACCGGTTGGTAATCACGATCTGACGGTGACCAAACCCGGCTTTATTCCCTATGATCGAGAAATTTATCTAGGTAAAGATCAAGTGGTATGGGCCAAGCTTAGAGAGCAGCCAAACCAGCCGCCCAGTCCAGGCAAAAAGTTTACTGATCCCGTTGCAAAAAATCTGGAAGCACCGCAAATGGTGGTCATTGGCGCCGGTGAGTACAAAGTGGGCCCTGATGCGCGCGAAAACGTGGCAATTCAGCAATCATTCGCGATAGGCGCCACACCTGTCACCGTCGAGCAGTTTGATGCCTTTGTCACTGCGTCTGGGTATGTCACTGCCGCGGAACAAGGCAATGGCTGTAATACGCTGGTAAACGGTGAAATCAGTCAAAGTTTAGAATCAGATTGGCGTCAGCCAGGCTTTGATCAAGCGGCTGATTCGCCCGTTGTGTGTGTTAACCAAGACGACGCCAACGCCTATATTGATTGGCTCAGCCAGCAAACTGGGCAACATTATGCACTTCCTAACGACGTTGAATGGGAAGTCGCGGCACGCGGCGGCACAGAAAGTGACTATTGGTGGGGCAATGACATTGGCGTGGGAAATGCGAATACCGGTTGGAGCGGCACAGTCTGGTCTAACGATCGTACCTCCCCCGTGAAAAGCTTTCCGCCTAATCCATTCGGTGTTTATGACACCGCGGGTAACGTCTGGGAGTGGGTTGGCAGTGACACGCCACTTGCACGTGGTGGCGCTTGGAACTTCTCTCCTCAGCGTTCACGTGCCTCTGAGCGTCTAGAGTTGGGTGAGAACACCAGTGCTAATTACCTTGGTTTTCGAGTTATCAGACACATTAAAACTCGCTAAATTAAGCATTCACCCACATATAAAACAAACGCCGCTAAAAAAGCGGCGTTTTTTATATCGGACGTTTCTTACTTACGCTTACTACGTTTACCCACCCAAAGTTAACTCGCCTATTACCGGCTCTGCCATCTTGCAGCATAACAATCTTGATATTAAGTTGCTTTATCCTGTGTCAATAGGTCAAAGCCCCCCTACCCAACGTCTAATCTTCTAGATATAGTAAAGTCTGTAAACGCAATTTGTCCCGATAGACGCGTTTGCAGTTCCTAACACTGTTAGGTGCAGTCAGATAAGGAGCTTATATCAACTACCCTCATGGTATGAGTGAATTATCTAGACAACCTCTTCTACACGTCGTACAGGATAACTCCCTTCGGGGAAATCTTGTCTTTGCCGGCTTTATGCCGGCTTTTTTTTATGCTCCAATAGCTTGTCGACTTTTCACTATCGACCCAGAATCGTTACTCTCAAAACAATAATAACGCGTCGGTAAGCTATATGAATCACCCGCTCTCTCCCTCCCCTGTGCCTCCAGCTTTGTCTATGCTTGAGCAGCTCCCCGGTTGTTGGGGCTGTAAAGACACGCATTCAGTGTTTGTTTATGCCAACACTGAATATTGCCGGCTCATCGGCCTCGAACAGCCACAAGACTGTATCGGTAAAACTGACTACGATATGCCTAGCCCTACCACACGGTTTGCGCGTCAATTTCAGGCACAGGATCATTACGTGATGGAAACGGGTAAGCGTCTTCGTGTACTCGACATTCATCCTTACGCGAACGGCCGCTGGTACGCGCACTTATTTACAAAAACGCCTTGGTATAATGACAAGGGTGAAGTGTGCGGTGTGATGTTTTGTGGCCAAGAGCTGAGTGATACCGCTATTTTAGAAGTGGGTCACTGGATATGTCATGCGGTGACACATCCGGAAGAAGCGCAAACGGATCATCACCACCACCAATCACATATCCATCTCACTGCGCGTGAGCAGGAAGTTCTATTCCTTCATTTACACGGCAAAAAGCCGCAGAGCATTGCAAACACCTTATCCGTTTCCGTCAAAACCATCGAAAACCACTTTGCGCACTTACGCGAGAAGTTCGAGGCTGACTCCAAAGCGGCGCTACTTGAACGCGCACTCGCGCAAGGGTTTGGATCTGCAATACCAGAAAGCCTGTTAACCCAACAGCTCTCTATCGTGCTTCGAGATTAATGACACAAAACGACAAACAAAGAGGCCAATATATCGCTATATTGGCCTCTTCCGCAGGTTTACGGTGCTAAGCGCTCAATGTCCCAGCTTTCATCTTTTTGCCGTTGATACAAGAATCGATCATGCAAACGATGCGCACCGCCTTGCCAAAACTCAATGCTCTTAGGTATCACACGATAACCGCCCCAAAAAGTGGGGACCGGCACTTCACCTTTCTCAAACTGCTTTTTCAGCTCTAAAAATTTTCCCTCTAGCGCCGATCGCGCAGACAATCGTTCACTCTGCTTACTCGCCCACGCCGCAATTTGGCTCTCCTTTGGACGAGACGTAAAATATTTAAAAACGTCTTTTTTACTCAAAGGCACGGCTTCACCCATAATGTGGACTTGCCGCTCGATAAAGTGCCAGGGAAAATGCAAACTAATTTGGCTATTTTCCTTGAGGTGTAGCGCTTTGCGACTGCCTAGATTGGTATAAAATACAAAGCCATCTTGGTTAAAATCTTTCAATAACACGATGCGTTGAAAAGGCTGCCCATGCTCATCAACAGTCGCAATCGTCATCGCGGTCGGATCGGGCACCTGAGTATCAATCGCTTGCTGCAGCCAGTGCTCAAACAGATCCATTGGCGTACTCGGCAAATCGTCGCGACGCAATCCCCCTTTTGTATATTCTCGTCGAATATCGGACAAATCCATTGCTCTCTCCCATTCATTTACTTTCCACTATTTTGCGCAGGAAAACGCTGATTAACAAGTTGATTTTCATCTATACATGGTGCCTACCAGGCGACTTTTTATGGTTTAACCAAAGTCACCCTGTTCCTAGCAATACGGTGAAAAGTGACTCGCTCATCTAAACTTGAAGGTACCCACACTGATACGAGGAAAAGTCCATCGAGGCGCAGTATTTTCGACATTATTTTGATATCAGTAAGTTGCGTTTTTAGAAAGCCATCTTGCACTGCTATGACTCATGTTTAAGGTATGGCAAACTGAGTAGACCTTGGTCAAATTAAACTATGTTTGGACATAACGACGCATCAAGCGATGTCACTAAGTCCTTAGAAGAGAGAGACAATCAGTAATGAAGCGATGGCACATCATTGTCCTGATCCTGTTTATCTCATTTGGGACGGTTGGACTGACGACAAAGGAAGCACGCTGGGTCGATAAAGTCGCTAACTTTTACGGTGATCGTGCAGGTAAACGCGTTACCGCATGGCGGAATATGGTCGAAAATAGTCAAGATGTATCAGAGCTCGATAAGCTCGACCGCGTCAATGATTTTTTCAACCAACTGTATTTTGTTGATGATATCGACTTGTGGGGCCAAAAAGACTACTGGGCAACGCCGCTTGAATTTCTTGGTGCTGCTGCTGGCGATTGTGAAGATTTTAGTATCGCTAAGTATTTTTCGCTACGAGAATTAGGAATCGATGATAAAAAGTTGCGGCTTGTTTACGTCAAAGCCATCCGCCTTGACCAATTCCATATGGTCGTCGCTTATTACCCAACCCCTTCTTCCGAGCCGGTGCTATTAGACAACTTAGACCCAGAGATTAAACGCGCGTCATTACGCCGCGATCTGTTACCTATCTATAGTTTTAATGGTAGCCGATTATGGTTAATGAAAGAGCGTGGACAAGGTGAACTAGCGGGCAACGCCTCAAGGCTTGGCCTTTGGAATGATTTGCGCACTCGTGTCGAGTCGCTAGAAATGCAAAAACCGATTAGACAATACGATAGGTAAACACCGATGACGTTATTCAATCAAATATTTACGTGGATGCTGGTGATTTTCTTCTGCATAGTGCTGGGCGTCTTCGGTATAGAACTCAACACCACGCGGAATTTTTTACTCAGTCAACAAACCTCTGATGTCAACAATACCGTGAACTCAATGGGGCTAGCGCTCGCACCCTACCTTGAATCGGATGATAAGGTGGCAGCCGAATCAGTGATAAACGCTTTTTTTGATGGAGGATTCTATCGTGAAGTTAATCTTACCTTGTTGTCTGATAACAGTGAGATTACGCGAGAATATCCTGTCCAAATCCAAGGTGTGCCGCAGTGGTTTATCAATCTAGATATTTTTCCCGTCATCACTGAAAAGCAAACCATCACCAGCGGCTGGATGCAACTTGCTGAAGTAGAAGTCGTTGCCCATCCTGGCTACGCCTATAAACAACTATGGAAGTCCTTTGTTCAACTCGGCACAATCATGGCAATCATCTTTGTTATTGCTTCATTAATAATCGGCTGGCAACTGCAACGATCCCTAAAACCGCTTGCTCGTATTACCGCAAAAGCAGGCGAGATTGCGAAAAACAAATTTGGCGATCCCATTCCTCTGCCACCAACGACCGATCTCAAAACGGTCGTTAATGCGATCAATGTCATGACAGACCAACTTAAGCGTTATTTTGAACAACAAGCAAAAGAGGCAGACCGCCTGCGAAAAGCCGCTTATCGTGACCCAGTATCAGGCCTTGGAAACCGTAGCTTTTATGTCGCTCAACTTAATTCTTGGTTAACAGAGTCTGGCATTGGTGGAATGGCGCTCATCAAAGTAGACCTTATCAGCGACGCATATGAAAACCAGGGGTTTGAAGCCGGCGATCTTGTCGTAGAGCAGTTCGCCAACCACTTAACAACCACCATTATCAGCGACGATAACATGACAGCGGCAAGGTTGAGCAAAGACGAGTTTGTCGTATTGGCACCCAACACCGATTCTGAGGATTTGCTTGTATTAGGCGAACGCGTCATTGCCATAGTCGTCGACATGCAAGCGGATCCATCAGAGCTGATACAACCCAAGGTTGCTGTCGGGTTAGCGGTCAATGGCGGCGGCAACCAAAAGGCCAGTGTATTGCTGTCACAAGCTGACAACGCACTCTCACAGGCACGAAATACGCCTGAGCACCCTTTGACCTTAATCGACCATTCTATTGGTGATGCGGCGATGGGCAAACAGCAATGGAAAGCACTGCTTCATGAGGCCGTCGCGAAAGAACTCTTTGTGTTCAAATATCAGTCAGCCACTGACAGTCAGTCCAACCGCCTCCATCAGGAAGTGTTCTCAGCAATTGAAAAAGATGGCAACTATTATGGCGCCGGTCATTTCTTAGGGGCGGTAGAACAACTTCAAATGGGCGAGATTCTAGATAAACACGTCGTTTCACATGTGCTTAAAACTCTAGACCAAGATCCAAGTGTTGGCCCTCTCGCCGTGAACTTGACCTTGAGTAGTATAACCAACGCATCCTTTATTCGCTGGTTGGGGACAATCTTGAGTCAACACCGTAGACTTGCCGGCCAACTACTTTTTGAAATTCCAGAGGGGGCATTTGTTCGCTATGCCGATCATACGGGTCTGCTCACGGATCAAATTCGCCAAGCCGGCTTCCAATTCGGGGTCGATAATTATGGCCGTAATTTTCAATCGCTTGATTATCTGCAACGCTTTAAGCCCGATTACGTTAAAATTGATTTCGCGTATACAAGCCATATTGAGGACGATGCGCAAGACAATGTCCTGGCCTCCATTTGTCGTACAGCGCACAATCTAAATATCACGACCATTGCCACACGGGTTGAGACAGAAGCGCAGCTCGCTCATCTTTCTGAACTGTTCGTTAATGGCTTCCAAGGGTATATCTTCAGTAATACGGACAAAGAGAACTAAAGGGTTAGACGCTTGCGAAGCGTTCAAATCAAAAATCGCGTTACCTCAGTAACGCGATTTTTTTGTGCAACGATACGTCGCCGAAGATAAAACATTTACACTGTAAATTGGGGTTACACCGTCGTTGGGTTTACACTGTAAATTGCGTTTACACTGTAAATCAACGCTAGCTATTTGGCTGGTAGGGTTTCAGCTCTATCGCTGCATTATCATAAAACAAAACCGAAGGGCCATGCTCAGAGTTTATACTGTGTTTTTCTTCTCCAATGGTGCAGTGTACACGATTTAGCAGTGATTTAGTGGCGGTGATACTGGCTGCACGATAGGACGCTTCTATCGTGGTATCTGTTTCCTCTATCGCCTTCTCAATTTCATCAAGCGCTTCAAATAAGTTATCTCTTGTTGAGGTAATGCGCTCGACCATCGCCGCATCACGTTTGGCGGGTGGTAACGCTTCTAGCTTCGCTTCCGCCGCTTTTACTTTATCGAGTTGCGCCGTTTTATCTTCCCAATCTTTATTCAGTTCAACCATTTGCCGCTTGAGAAGAGGTAACCTCGGAAAACAATGGATATAGGTATGTGCCCCCGCACTGGCCCCCACAATGACCGCCTGAAGCTTTTCACCGACTTCATGTTTCCCACCTGCCAGTGTACCTTTACGCTTCGTGGTGTCACTTATCGTAAGCGACTGCCCCACTTGCGTATTACAATGCATCGCATGCAAGGTCAGCTCGACGTTTTTGTTTGCGCACAAGGTCGCGTATTGAGCAAATTTCGCCACTATGTTGCCATCAGCCACTAAGATGCAGTTGATGTCTGAGTCCGCAGCAACTTGTCGACCAATAATACCGTTCTGAACAATAATATCAGCTCCCGCGGTAATCGTGGCAGACTCAACCACACCGCCGACTGTCACCGTCCCCGACGCTGTCACTTTCATGCCGACTTCAACATCGCCTTTAATGACGACGCTGCCTTCAAAATTGACATGACCGGTGCCTACATCGACAACATCTAAACTCAGCGCATCATCAACTGCAACGCCGTCATTTTGCAAACGCGGGATACCTGCCATGGTCGCAATAAGAATATTAGGATCTTTATTACTGAATGCGCTGCCCTCGTGGGCCGCTAATGTCATCGGTTTACCTGATGACGTTGAGAGCACTGAACCGGTTACGGTAAAGCCTTCATAGCCTGCCGTTTCGGGCACGAGTTTTGCGAGAGGTTGACCTTGCTTCACCATGACCATTTCACCGAGGTCGCGCATGTCTACCGTCCCATCTTCTCGCTCTCTTGGACGACGAACGCGATCGGCGGGGTCTTCTATTAAGTAGACAATGTGCGCATCTTCTCCTGCCACTGGCTGTCGACCAAAGGCTACGGGCACATCCAGATATTCACCGGGTTTTAATCGTCCAGAAGCAGACAACAGTTTTTGTAAGGTTGGTTTTTTGATACCACGAACAATATTTGCTTCACGCAGTGTCGACAGAATATCATCACCTTTAAGACCTCGCCCACCACACGCCCCATTAACGATAAGATAGGCCGTCATCTTATCATCTGCGATACGGGCTTCTATTGTGGCATCCCGTCGCTCGGCGATAATAAAGTCTTCTGACTCACTATCATCGTTGGACGTATTCAGCTTGGTTAAAGCCGACTCTATCGTATCGTCGAAACAAAAGAAGGCGTCGGCCTGGTGATGCACCAACCAATCCTTAATTTGTTTTTTCTCTATCGGTTGATCACTCGTGTGCTGAGTATTACCGGCCGATAAATACACACGTTGCCCATCCTGAGAAACTCGGAGGATATCGTCTAGCATGTCGCTCCCTGCCAAAAACGCCTTACGGCTTAATCGATATGATGATCCAACCGTATGACATTGTTTTCGTCTCGTCATAAAACGAAACGCCACGCCTCACCACAACCTTAACAACGATTAGGTTAGCCTACGTCGTAGATCGCTGAGGGCAAATGTCTCATTTGTAATAAATTATACAGGTTTAGTCATTTTGGAAGCAGGATCTCTAGTAAAAACGTGAGCACGATAGGATTTATTTGATCACTACTTAGTAAGTTTCTCAGTTTCTATGATGGACGATTTACACTGTAAATCTCATCCGAGCCTCGTTTCATTGGCGGCTATGTTTGCATTGATCGCTGCATTTACATGGAGCACTGTATTTACATGGAGCACTGCATTTACATGGAGCACTGCATTTACATGGAATGTGGTATTTACGTGGAGCGTGGTATTTGTAGTGAAAGCTATGTTGGCATTAACAGGTATGTTTCTATTAACAGCCTTATGTGAATTTACAGTGTAAATTGATACGTTTGGCGCTTCCTTATCTTTACACTGTAAATTGAACCAATAGCTCTATCAAAACGGCCTGACTCACTCACTGACGTCATGGCGCATAACATAGTCACGGATCATCGCTTCAGCTTGTTTTTTACCCGTCAGTCCGTACCGCGCACATACCGTAGACCACGAATGGCCAAGAATAATCCGACTGATCAATACATAGAGCGCATTATCGTCTGGATGCGAAGGTAAGGCTTTAACGTGCTGACGTAACCATATTTGTAGGCTTGCCAATGACGCATCAACGCCAACGCCCCCGGCAATAAATCCTTTAATCTGTTGGTCTATACAGCCTGCCAGTGGCTTATCAGATAAGAAGCACATCATAGCGCCAACAATATCAACCTCCATGGCCTGATGAGTTGTCATCCATTGGATTGGTAAGCTATGACGAAACAAGGCGACACCGTCTTGCAACCACGCTAGCCGTTTGATTGGCTTTACCATTTGTAAAGAATAACAACCACTGGCTTGATCGCGCTTCAAGCCAAGTTTTATTGGTTCAAACCCCTGCTTCAACCAGAATCGACTAAGACGAGCCGTCGCACCAAAACTCACCCCGAGACACGACATCTCAAGCTTGCTTGCCTCCTGAGCCACAGCAGTAATAAGCTGCTGACCTAACCCTTGATATCGGTAAGATTCGGCTACCGCGATTCGTTCAACTCGCCAAAGGCTCTGGTGCAAAATCGCTGGTTCGCCGAGATGGGCAGCGAGCGACTGGCTGAGAAGATGGCCTTTAAGGCGACGTTGCCCCGCAACCACCGCCCGGCTCAAGTCGGCACTAAGACGGCATTCCTCATTGATCACACACGCAGAGACCAACTCGCCCGCGACGCTTCCCACCCAAACAATGATTGAATCGTCATCAAGTAACCGTGCTAAATCATTCGGCGACGTTTGATAATGCGCAGCCAGCAACAAAGCAAATAATGAACGCAGTAAGGCTTCATCACTCAATAGCTGTGCGGGAGATAAACGCTGAACGACGATATTATCCAACTTAACGGGTTGGCTTTGGTCGTCACTGATCAGTAACTCAGGCGGATCGACATCGAGCAAGAATAATGCATTTAGCGCACGTTCAACCGGATCGTTATCCGCCCATCGCATTGGCGCAGTTAGTCTCAATGGTCGCCATTGTGGTTGCTCTGCATCCAGTAATTGTTTCAGCCTTATCGTAAAAGCACGTCCGGTTCCTTCATAACCATGCTCTGTGGTTGCAATGGCCACGCGACTATATTGATGTAAGCATTGGCTCAACATCGGCAATGGGATTGCCGCCGCTTCATCAATCAAAAGAAGGTCCGCCAACGGCGTTTCTTGTAACAAGGTATCGGGGGCAATATAGCGGATATCGCTGCCTTGATAATCAATTACCTGACCTTGGGTATTCATACCCAAACTTGACTTAAGATGACTAAATAAGGTTGCGGCATGCGCGGGCGTCGGTGCGCTGACCAAAATTTTTCGTGGTTTGTTCATGACTAACTGTGCCACTGCGATTCCCAACGCTGCCGATTTTCCACGACCACGATCGGCCGTTAACAACAAGGGACGACGCCGGTGACCCGTGGCCACTTTCTTGACCGCCTCAATCGCATTCTCTTGTCTCACCTCATGTTGGCCAGGCAAAGGCAACACCTCCGCGGGCCTGCGCACCTGATGACGTAGAAAGAAGGCGACCGATTCATTAAGCTCTAGCTGTTTGACTAAACGCCGCACAGAAGGCGGCAATGCCTCCTTTGGCGCCGCTAGTCGTAAAAGAATTAATGATCCCGCCCGACAGCAGCCTGCAATAGCGCAAAACGCTTCGGCATTAAAATCGGCGCCCACCTCAACCACGATATGCCCGCACTCTTGCCCCAGCTTTTGACGCGCTTGACGCCAACTTAATCCTTCATCAGCATGACCGATAACCAGCGGGGTAGCGGCCTCGTCAAAGGCTGCCACGATAAAATCGAGAGGATAATCGATACACACCAATTGTCGATGAGCACGCAATGTGGCGGAATGAATTAAATCTGCAAAAAACTGTTGCAGAGTTGATGAGGTCGTTGATGTCCCCATAGGACGCGTTCCGTTTTGTCGATTTAGCAGATAAAGAAGATGATACCATGCAAAAAAAAACGACACGCAAAGGCGTGCCGTTTTTTATTCGATTTGAACGCGTTAACCGTTAAAGTGTTCCTTTATCAGCGCCAAGATCTGCTCAGCATCTTGATCACTCACTTTTTTCAAATTGATACTCAAGTTATTGCCTTTACGACGATAAGACGCGCGTCCTTCTAACAAGGTTTGAGCTTGTTCTTTTTCACTCGGCTGCGGGGCCACAAGCTCATCTTTATATTGCTCAATTCGCTGGGTCACTTCGCGCGTAATGCGTGTCACGCCTTGGGCATCAACTTGTTGCCATAACGGTGTCTCACCTAGCATCGCCACCAACTGCGCTTGCGATTGGCTATCAAGGCTAAAATACAAACGGTGGAGTTTGACGATAGTCGGGCGCCCCAATTCAGAGACACTGGGGTAAGCTTGCAAAAGTGGCAAGGGCAGGGCAGCTGCCTTTAATGCACCACTGACTAATGCTTCACTACACTGACATGCGCTCGCCAGTGCCTTTTGATCACTAACGTCACCGCTGTCTAACATGGCTTGCATTTCTTTACCGCGTTCATACAAGGATAAAGGTTTGTGCGCATTCGCGACATCCGACAAAAACTTAGCATGACGCGTGCTGATCCCTTTTGCGACGTATACTAGAAAATCCTGCTCTGCAATAATGCAAGACATACGGCGCCGGCTGCCATCGAGGACCTCGATACGACCGTCATCAAGCCACCGCCCAACAGCCGGGTATTGTTGTCCGTGCTCTTTTAAGGTGGTCAGAATATCTGATAATGCCAATTCGTTAAGAAACGACTGCTCACGCGCATTTTTATCAAATACTGTTGTTTTATCTCGGATCGTTAACGCTGGGACTTTAACAAGTTCAAACTCGACGGTACGCTCACCCGCCACAGCTAACTCGATCACTGCCGCTCTCTCGCTCGCCGCGCTCTGCGCTTCTTGTGATGTTGTTGCTCGGCGTTTATCCGCCTTTGCAAACAAGCGCGCATTTAAATCAGAGGTTTTAATTGCCATTTTTCTTTTTTACTCCTGATTGAGCTGAGACCAGTAGCTATGCAGCACACGTTCGAGTTCGAGTCCGACTCGATGCACCGCATCTTGCGCCGTTGATAACGTTTTTTTACCGCCCTCAAAATCTTGTGACGTCAAATCAAATACCGTGCTGTACGTATCGGCACAGGTCTCAAAAGCGCGACTTCGAGGAATCGTCGCCATCATGACCTGCTCACCTAAAAGATAATTCATTTCAGTTAAGACAGAAATCTGTTTTTTATTATCATCTTCAAACATGGTTGGCATTAAACGCACAAATTCTAATCCGTGCCAGTCTTCCGGAAACATCTCATACACTTGGGGAAGATGTTGGAAAAAGTTCACCGTCGATGCCCAATCCAGTCGCTTCGCGGCGCAGGGGATCACTAAAGAGTTAGACGCATACATCGCATTCCAAACCAGTGGATCGATATGAGGTCCCGTATCAATCATAATGATGTCGAACTCATCACTGATTGGATCAATCACCTTCTCTTGCAATAACTCCACCACATTCAGCGACTGGCTGGTTGCTAACGCTTGCCATGCCTCTGCATTAAACATGGCGTCTTCAGGAAAGGCAGCCATGGTTTTCAAATTAGGATATTGTGTCGGCAGCAAGACATTACGCATCATGAAATCTTTGTCAGCAGCCTGGGGCGTATTGTCCAACATCACATCAACGGCAGAATAAATCCCTTCTTGTTCCGTCAAACTGATTTGTGGGTTAAGGAATAAACGCAACGAGCCTTGCGGATCTAAGTCAATCAAGCAAATGCGATAACGTTTCTCAAGATTCAGCGCCATACAAGCCGCTAAGTGCACCGCACTCATAGACTTGCCGGTGCCCCCTTTTTGGTTTTGAATGTTCACAACCCAAGGTTTGTGCGTCTTGCCTTTACGTTCATGAAACGTCGGAACATTCGCGGCGTCCATAATTTGATGCGCTTCATCCAGGGTAATGGAGTAATGATTGGCATTATTTTTGGTAAATTGATGCCCGTCTTGCTCCATGCGAGAGATCGCTTCATCAAGCTTGCGCCGCGTAAGCCCTGAACGTGTTTCCATTAACGCTTTTGACATGGGCGGAAAGAGCTGATCGTGTCGCTCTTCCATGACAATCTCCACACGATCAGACTGCACTTGTTTTGTCTGCGCCGCGATATTGCGGAGGTTCTCAATCGTCTTTTCCCTATCCATATTCTTTTTCGCCATCACGAGAAATAATTGTCGATTGTACAGCATAATCCATACAAGACAATAAAAAGGTGAACAGATGCCAATCAAATACAGATCCTGCTCACAATTGTAATTATAGGGTGGGGCTGAATATCATCACCATTGATGTCAAATTCAACCAATATTATCAGAGCCAATCATAGTAAGATTTAAAATGTCACAGTGTCACTTATTTACAATGTAAATGGCGAATAAATACGGAAGCTTGTATTTGGTTGGCTAATTTACGGTTGTCGATATTTCAACATTAAACTGACAATTTTTCATTGATATCACCAGTAGGATCGACCCTTTATTACACATTTTGGCGATGTGCGATGAACATTGATGCCATTTGATCCTATTTCCCGAAAGCATGATCAAGGAAAATAAAGCGATGGATTCAATAGCCTTGATCATGCTTTCGTTGATAACATGGGTAGATAGGAAGCATGATCAAGTACGTATTGCGATGAAATCACCAGCAAATTCAACCGCAATGTCTCAATAAGCCTGGGAACGATGATCAAGTTATATTTCTGATTGAATAGTGCCAGTATCTTAACCGGAACGATATATCCAAACCGCTAATTTACGGACAATGTCAGGCGTACCAAGGGATCCAGGACGATCCGTCGCGATTTTCTTCTCCGATCGTACGACTGATGAGAAATAGGCTGACTCTCGAACAACAAGATCATCATACATGATCATTGTTCCGCATCCGGACACATGCTGACTGATGGCGATTATACTGTTAATGTCATTTCAACTTGAGCGGGCGAGACACGACTTTCTCGCCACATTGCTCACAACATAGGCAGCATTCCGTCTGATTGAGCAAAATTCGCATCACTTGATCATTGTTCCATGATGAAAACACGGCCGTTTGGCTCTGATAACATCATCCAAACAAATAAAAGCGTTCCGAGGCTGTGGATAACGTGTGGAATACGCTTGATCATTGATGCAGTAACTGTTTGATCATTGATGCGATATGCTGATGATCATTGGTTCAGGCCTTACTTGATCATCGTTGGTGAAGTATGTTGATCATGCCTCCAATGCTTTGTTGATCATGCTTTCGAGAAGGGTTATTTTATAATCCATATAAATCAGTTACCTATAGGTTTTTCATCGCCCGGATCATAAGATCAGATCATCAAATTAGATCAGAATAATCATAAAGATCAGTTAAAAGATGCAATAAAAAAGATCTTTCTTTTTGGGTCTATTTTTATTAGGATTTCCCTGGAAGTGTGATCGATTTACGGCTTTCGTCACCTCAACATTAAAGAATAATGCGCTTTGAGTACGCCTGCTATGAAGGATCTTAACTGACATGAGTGCCAGTAAACCGGAAAAAATATTAATAAAAGCACCTCGTTCCCACAAAGACGGGCATCTCTTCGAAGTGCATGGACAACTGGTCGACTGGCTTGCGCAATATGAGCAWTTTAAAGGGGTGACCAAAAGCATCTTAGAACTGCTCAATTTGATTTCAGTGCGCGGGTTTTCATCTCAAGATGGCTATGTCTCTACCACAGAACTTGTTGACGCCACCGACGGTCAATTAACACGTGCTGCCATTCAGCAACGATTACGTGCGGCGGTGCAATTAGGCCTTTTTCTTCAGCAGCCGGTTCGTTTTGAAGAAGGGCTGGCAGGTAAAACGATGCTCCATCGCTTTGTCAATCCAAGCCGTCTCATTTCATCACTTGGCAGTGCGGGATTGATGACAGAAAAAAGCCGAGATGAAGTCAAACAAAAACGCTCTAAAGCGCTGGCACAAACGCAAGTAAACCGCCAACTTCTGAGCGAGCACGGACTGGGAACGCCCCCAATGATGCCTGGCGAAAAAGATCAGATTTTGGTTTCTCCAACAAGCTGGGCGGGGATCATTGATCAAGCTTTGGCGCCGCCACGGACAAAAAAAGCCTATCAAAAATCAATGGTTGCGATCAGCGGGACCAAAGCCATTATTGAGACACGATCAGCCAAGTCGATCATGACGGTGGATGATCTGATGACGTTATTCGCATTATTTACGTTAACCGTGCAATACCATGATCACCACTTACCGAATTACGAGCTACAAACCCAATCGATTGGCAATAAAACCCCCATTTACATCACTGATATTTTGCAACTACGGGGTAAAAAAGACAGTGGACCGGCACGTGATGCAATCCGAGAAAGCATCGATAGAATCGAGTTTACGGATTTTCAACTCCACGAATTGACCGGCCGTTGGCTGAGTGAAAACATGCCTGAAGGGTTTAAAAGTGATCGCTTCCGCTTTTTAGCTCGGACCATTACCGCATCAGAGGAAGCACCAAAAGAAGGTGAAGATGGGGAAGTTAAAATTAAACCCAATCTGTATATCCTGGTGTGGGAGCCGTCGTTTTTTGAAGAATTGATGACGCGTGATTACTTCTTCTTGTTCCCGCCTGAAATTTTGCGTCAGCATACACTGGTATTCCAGCTCTATTCGCTCTTCAGAAGCCGTATGTCACGTCGTTTGGAAGATTCGATGCTACTGAGCGAGTTAAACCAAAAAATGGCGCGTAACATTGAATGGCGACGTTTTTCGAGTGATTTGATTAGAGAGCTTCGAAAACTGGCAGAAGGCAAAGTCACTGAATCGATTTTTGCGGTAAACCTCTGGGGATATCACCTAACGCTGACACGCGAAGACGATGAAAAAAAATATCCGGATTACCGGATGGATATTAAATGTAATGTCGATGAAGTGATCCGTTACTCCCGCGCTAAAATGTATAACGAAGGTAAACGCTCGCTAGCGCCAACCATGCCAAACCCATTGCGCAACGAGATCTTACCCAGCCAAGACCTTGATCAACTGTCCGGGATCATCGATGGCGAGTTTGAGCCTATCCAACGCAAAGAGAAAACCAGCGGCCGTTTGGGGCGCCGTGTTAAGCAACGCAAGCATCTGGTTGAGATCAATGCTGACGAGCTGACCATCGTTCTCTCTAAATATACCTCAGAAGAGGCGTTACAACGCAGTATCACCGCGCTCTCAGCAATGACAGGGCATCCGTCTTCAGTGATCACTGAAGAGTGTCAAGGTTATCTAGAAAAGCTTGATTGGTTACGCGTTGGTGATCAAGTGGTGCCTTATGAAACACTTAGCCGTACAATTGAATTTTTTAATCAGCAACAGCAGGAACGTCACCTATCTATTGAGAAATTAATCTCAGGGTTAGCGGTGCGCCGTAAAGTGTGTCAACGCGTGTTTGACGGCCACCTGGATGGGCAAGTGCTTAGAGCGTTAGATGACATTGCAATGAGTGGCTAACAACCCCGTTATTTTGCACAGGCTTGACGCATAACTGACATGCATTCACGGATTGGCGTTAATATAGATCCCGATAGATACCTTTGTCCTATTTGATGTCTTTATGACATCGTTTGGCTAAATGCTTGCCGAGCGGGCCCTTGCCCGCTTTTTTTCCGATTGTTTTTTCGCGTAGTTGTACCTTGTGTTGCTTGCACAACCCGTTCGATATGGTCGCCTATCATAGTCCCCCCCTAACTGTTTCTATCGACTTGGTTTCATTCTTCTATTTACACTGTAAACTGCCTGTTTTAATTACACGCGATTCGCGTTTCAATGAGGCAGTTATGCCGGTTCTGTTGCCATTTGCCGCGGTTTTTATTTGGTCGGTGAATACCATCGTAAACAAAATGTCAGTGGCGGTCATTGCACCTGGTGCGATGGCCTTTTACCGTTGGTTCTTTGCCATCTTGGTGCTTACTCCCTTTTGCCTACCTACCCTTTGGCGTCAGCGGCGTGCGGTGATAACCTACGCGCCGCGGCTTGCCTTACTCGCCTTACTTGGCATGGTCACAAACCAGTCTGTCGCCTATTTTGCTGCGCAAACCACCACAGCGACGAATATGGCATTGATCATGTCTTTGGTCCCAATGCTCAGTCTCTTTATGAGCATTCAACTACTGTCTCAGCCACTTACAGTGCGAGCCATTGTCGGTGCAGGGTTATCTATCTCTGGGCTGATTTATATGCTGACAATGGGAAAACCGCTAACGTTGTTGACCAGTGGGGCAACCATTGGCGATGGGCTCATGTTAATTTGTGCCTCGTCGTATGCACTGTATTGTGTGTTATTGAAACGATGGTCAATGGCGATTTCTAATTGGGTTTCCGTTTATGTGCAGGCCTTATTCGCGGTAATCATGCTGATCCCCGTGCTTTTGGCGGCACCCAGCCAAAACATAGCGACTGAAGCCTACCCATTAGTGGGATTTGCCGCCTTAGGCGCATCGGTGCTGGCACCGGCAATCTGGCTACAGGCGATCGCGCTCAATGGGGCCAGTCGTACCGCAATGTATATGAATCTATTACCGGTGATGACGGCAATAATCGCCGTCATCTGGCTAGGAGAAGTCTTAACGCCATATCATATTATCGGGGGAGGATTTGTTTTATTGGGCGTTGGGCTGTCTCAGCAATCGACGCGCCAAACTATCCGTCAACGCCGATAAGCGTCTACACTTTTAAAAAGAAAGTGAGACGGAGGTAGCCAATGTGGTGGTTAATTGAGTTAAACTGGATGCCTTTATGGGTAACCCCCACCATGCGTCGCTCTGACGTGTCAGAGCCGTCGCCGATCGTATGGTAACAAGGAGCAGGAGAGCAATAAGCCTACATGGACGTCGACTTATCCCATCACGCTGCGGTGAGTATTCGCGCAGCGCAGCGTCAAGAAGCGCGCTATTTTTGGCATAATATCTACCATTCCCGTGCGTGGAAGCAATACGACGCGCCTTACAGTCCTATTGAGCCGGTATCCTATTGGTCGTTTCGGTTTGGCCTTTTCCGGCGTTTTCTCGCAGGAGATACCGCTCAAGTTATCTGCGTTGATAACAAGCCCGTCGGTTACGTCACTTATTATTGGGAAGACAAGCGCACGCGATGGCTTGAAGTGGGGATCACCATCTTTGATCCCGCATGTTGGGGAAAAGGAACAGGGCGGCAAGCGCTGACACTATGGATAGACCAACTGTTTGCCCGCCAAGCGGTGAATCGCATAGGCTTAACGACTTGGTCCGGGAATATTGGCATGATGCGGTGCGCCAGAGCGTTAGGCATGCGCGAAGAAGGGCGTTTACGCGCTGTCCGCTACTATCAAGGTGAATATTACGATTCACTGCGCTATGGCGTTTTACGTGAAGAATGGCTGCAAAGCCAGATCCCCGT
Organism: Salinivibrio sp. MA440; assembly: GCF_001996265.1. Classification (NCBI taxonomy): domain Bacteria; kingdom Pseudomonadati; phylum Pseudomonadota; class Gammaproteobacteria; order Vibrionales; family Vibrionaceae; genus Salinivibrio; species Salinivibrio sp. MA440. Next base: position 14,026 of record NZ_MUFI01000024.1, on the reverse strand, counting down.
TGCGCAACAAAAAACGGCAGCCCAAACAGCTTCTCTCCAATCGGCCGCATCAGTTGCGTACCAGCCGAATACATGAATTTAGATTGGGCGAAATCCAAGTTTCAATTGCCTGGCGTTCAATAGGGCGGGATAACACATAGCCTTGGAGGTAGTCGCATTGATGCTCGCGTAGCCAACAGAGTTGCTGTTTGGTTTCTACTCCTTCTGCGACAACAGTCAGTCCCACCGCGTGAGCCATCGCAATCATTCCTCGACATAAAGGCGCCGCTTTTCCATGGGGTTGGTCAATGCCCATAATAAAACTGCGATCCATTTTGATGACATTAAACGGATATTGTCTTAGCAAAGAAAGTGATGAATAGCCGGTGCCGAAGTCATCGAGATATAACGAAATCCCAAGTGCATGAATACGTTTCAAATTACGCTGCACGTTGTCAGAATGTTCAAGCAATGCAGTCTCGGTCATCTCGAGCCCAAGGCAATGTGGATCAAAGCGATGGGCGGCAATTAACGCGGCAATATCGTCTGCAAAAGTCGGAGATTGACACTGTTTGGCCGAGACATTCACAGTAATCGATGGGCTTTGCCCGGGGGATAAGCGCAAGTGCCAATTCTCTAACACCTCAGCGACTTGCTCCAATACCCATTGACCTAATTCATTGATATAACCCGTTTCTTCGGCTATTGGAATAAACTCCGCCGGTGATATTGTGCCCAGCGTGGGATGCTCCCATCGCAGTAGTGCTTCTGCATGACTCAATTGTTCGCTATGGCTATCAAAAATGGGTTGGTATACAAGATGAAATTGATGATGTTCGAGCCCTTTCTTTAAGTCTTGCTCCAAAATAAAGCGTTGTTGGACCTTTGCGAGCATCGCCGGTTGAAAAATAGCCACGCGTTCACGGGTTTGTTTTGCGTGATACATGGCAATATCGGCTTGTTGGATAATATCAGTCACCGATTTATTTGATTGGCCCACTGAAGCGATACCGATACTGGCAGATATATTTATCACATGATTTTCGATGTAATAGGGGGTACTTAGCGTTTGAACCAGTTGCTTAGCTTTGGTTTGCGCCAAGGCCAAGGAGCTATCAGCGTGGAGCAGTACAACAAACTCATCACCACCAAACCGATAAACACGATCGTCTGTTACTGCTTTCTGAAGCCGTTTACCCAACTTTTTGAGTAAGGTGTCGCCAGTTACATGACCGAGTGAGTCGTTGACGACTTTAAAATTGTCCAGATCAATAAATAATAATGTGATGCTATCTGAAGGTTCCGCACTGATTGAATGTATGGCTCTCTTTAGTGCTTTATCCAGTGCAGTGCGATTAGCAAGTCCAGTCAAGCTATCATGATGGGCTTGATGGGTTAACTGTTGCGTTTGTTGACTCACTATCTGTTTTGCCAGTAAAAGGCGATTGGCATAGGACCAAAAACTAGCAAGAATCGATAGCCCGAGAGATAAAACAAGTACACCAACCACACCGGCATAAATCAGATCCGTGTGTAACTCCCTAATATCGGTAAAGGTGACGAGTAATCCCTCCTCACTACCGGCAATAGGAATCGATATTGCCGACGAATGGCTGTTGTACCATTGATTGAGCGTGCTTGATGAATGCGTACTAAAGACAGATTGATGACCAAATGCCTCCTGAGCGACCATTCCGACACTAGGCCCAGGCGTCTTGCTTTGCCACAACGCGGGTAAAAATCTATCAAAATATAGGGTGGTAGAAAGAAAACCGAGTAGCTTTCCATCCCGTTCAGTAATTGGTGCAAACCACCGTATGCCGTGGCCTTGTTCGTCATTAAAAAGCCGCGCCTCAGGGTGACGATTAAAATATGCCCGCTCCATGGTTTGGGTATTGTCACACTGAGAATCTGCTCGCCAGCCTAAATAGCCCTCCTCAGCGGCTTGTGGCGACACATACAAAGCGGGAAACGTATCGCTACGCATGACCCACCGACAGACCTGATCGTTTAAAGGAGGGAAGGGGTGATACTGATCTTGTTGGGCCGCAAATTGTGCTAACTCAGCGCGATTAACTCGAGGGAGCCACATGACGCTGTTGAGTCCAGATTGCTTTTGGGTGTGATTATCGATGAAAGCGTGGAATTTTTCGCGTGTTGGCCCATTTTCTTGCTGCAAATACAATTGTGCTGACAACTGAAGTTCATAGAGCTGTGAAAAAGATTGACCTAATGAATAACGGTATTTTTCAACCTCGGCTGAGAAACGACTCTGCTGGCGTTGATTTTCTAGTGTGTAAACTGACCAGCTAGCGACGCTTGCCACGGCTAACACAAGGAGATAGCGCCACAAAGGCTGCTTAGGCAGATATCGCATAAAAATACATCGACTGTCACTACTGAGTGCCACACGATACGGCGCGATTATGACAATCACGACGCAAACGTATGTCACTTTTGTGAAAGCCATTAGGTAATAATACACCACACCCTTAAATAAAAAGTCAAAAATATGACGGTTTTTTATACAGGTTTAACGTCGGTATCATCGCCAATCAAGATCTAAAAGTGTGACTTTGATCACCATGATGTTAGTGGCTTGATTCAACACTGAAGTTTGTACTTTACCGGTCATTTATCCATTTTCTTTTCCATGATCCCAAATATTATCCGTCGTATTTTGATAGGACGACGCTAGCTTCTCTGCTAACGTTGAAACGTCGTTGGATTCGATTTCTGATCCAGTTCTATCTTTTTTAATTTTATTAAGATTATGAATAAAAAAGGGGTTTTTATGGTTAAGTTAGAGAGCGTCTCTGCGGTATGCTTTGACTTAGACGGCACACTCGCAGACCCTTTTGACGATCTGTATGAGGCGGTCAGCGGTATGTTACGTGGCTTAAGCTTGCCTGATGAAGATCCCCATGCAATAAAAGATTGGATTGGTGATGGGGCGGATTTATTGATCCACCGCGTGTTAACTCGACACATCGACGGGCGCGTATCGACCCGCGTGCTAAACCAAGCGCGCGCACTCTTTTTGTCCTCATACCTAGGCAGTAAACCGCCAAAAACTCGACTGTACCCGGGCGTGCTTGCGTGCCTTGAAACCTTATCGCAGCGTCACATCCCGATGGTGTGCACCACAGATATGCAAACGGCGCATGCTAACAGCTTACTGCGAGCACTTGGCGTTGGGCATTTTTTCACCCGGATATTGGGTGCCGATGCAATGTCTGTTGGCAAGCCGGATCCGGACGGTATTTACGAAGCGGCCGCCATACTTGACGTTTCACCCTTGGAACTGCTGGTGGTGGGGGATTCGGTCAGCGATGTGCATGCGGCTCGCGCCGCTGGCTCGCCAGTGATTTGTGTTAACTATGGCTATAATTACGGTACAGGGATCCAAAAGGCCTGTCCGGACACTACCCTTGATACATTGGCCAGTTTGCCCAATATCATTGCAAGGCCCAATCGTTTGGGTGTACCGGGACAGGGTGTCACCGCCCCACCGGTATTAGCGGGCTCACTGCGTGGTCGTGCGATGCGACCTAAAGGGGGCGCACAATTTCGATAATATAGCCAGGAGGGAAGCGTGAAAAACGAACTCGATCCGACCCATCTGCTTCGCGCGTTTGAGATAGTCACGGAGTTTGGTGAGAAAATAGAAGATGGACACCGCTTGGATGGCATTGACGCTTTCTCAGATTATGACGGCTATACCATTTATTTAGCAGGAAATGGGGTACAGTTACGTGTGGGGTTTCACAATACGTATCATCTCGACTACGAGCATGAGAACCTTAAAGAGCAGTTCCTGAAAAAGGTCGATGCGCTAGTCAAAAACTATAAAAGATAGCGACGGATAGGCAATGCATGCCGGACCGTCACACGCCCCACAATGGGGCGTTTTTTATAGGTCAAAGGCAGGGAGCATGGACAGCGAACCAATCACCACAAACCGAACACGCGGGACCCAAGCCCATTATCAAGCGTTAGTCGACAGCGCGGCAGCCGCGATCTTGGTGATTGATGAACGCGGCATTATTTTAGATGCGAACCCGTTCACCCACCGATTATTGGGTTATCACCCGCAACAGCTAATCGGAAAGAATGTTGATTGTTTAATGCCGCCGGAGCACCAAGGAAAGCATGACCATTATTTACGGCAATATATAACAACAGGCCAGGCAAACATTATCGGTACCGGCCGGCGGGTTGAGGCACGGCATCAAGCGGGGCATGTGGTACCCATTCATCTTGCGGTCAGTGAAGTGTGGATTGAAGACCGGCGAGAGTTTATTGGCATTATGTCTGATATGCGCGCGCTGACTCAGGCTCAGACGCGTATTAAACACGAACGCAATCAACTCAAAACCATTATTAATGCGATCGCCAATCCTGTTTTTGTCCGAGAGCTGGGCGGACAATATTCGCTTGCAAATTACGCCTGCCTGCAAGCATTAAATGTCGAGCATGTTGAACAGCTTGCTGAGGCAATTCATGGTGCCTTGCCTGAGGGAATGCGCGAAACCCTCAATGCGCTTGATCACCAACTGACGCTCGATGGTGAACCCGTTCATGTCGATGTGACATTAAGAGATGGTCGGACTTTTAAGCTCGCTAAAACGCTTATTCGCCACGTAGAGGGAGAGCCTTACGCCATTGTGACTGTTGGGTATGATGCCACACCATTACTGCAAGCGAAGCACGAGGCAGAACGCGCCAATCAAGCCAAAAGTGATTTTCTCTCTGCCATGAGTCATGAGCTGCGCACGCCTTTAAACAGTGTGCTCGGTTATGCGCAACTACTACAACGATCCTCTTCTCCTCGCTTGACGGAGACGCAACGGCAATATGTCGATCAAATTCACCAAAGTGGTCGCCACTTACTCACCTTAATTAATGATGTGCTGGATCTTGCCAAACTTGAGGCAGGAAAAACGGTGGTCAATGTCACCTGGTATCCGGTTCGTGCCCTTGTCAGTGATGCCGTTCGAACACTACTCCCGCTCGCACAGCAACAGCACGTTGAGTTAGATGAGTGCCTACCCGCGGATCTGAGTGGCGACCTATATGTGGATCCAACCCGTTTCAAACAAGTGTTGATCAATTTACTCAGCAACGCGATTAAATATAACCATCCTCAGGGGCGAGTATGGGTTGAAGCCAGTCAACCATCGTCAACCTTGACGATCTCTGTATCAGATACCGGGATCGGCATTGCTGAAAATCGGTTAAACCATCTTTTTGAGCCATTTAACCGCTTGGCCGCCGAACAATCACAGATTGAAGGGGCAGGTGTGGGGTTAGCGGTGAGCCATCAATTGGTTGTGCAAATGCAAGGCGAGATGTCAGTAAAAAGCCAGCCAGGAAAGGGCAGTTGTTTTGCAGTGACTTTCCCTTACCGGACGTCGACGCGATCTGGCGATCAAGGTTGTGCGTGTCTCCGCGTGAGCCAGCCGCATCGCGTGCTCTATATTGATAATAACAGTGCCCGTCAGCGCCTGATGACCGATTGCTTTGAAGATTGGCCAATGTTGACACTCTATCATGCGCATGAGCTGTCACTGGCTGAGGCTGTTGCGCTCGCTTCTCCGCCATCGTTAGTCATTATAGCGGCTGATAGCGTTGCGGCAACGCCCGAACAAATACAAGCACAATTTGGCGACAAACCACTCATTGTTCTGACTGACAACCCATGCGACGAACCGCATAACAAACCGACATTACGACGTTTATCGCTGCCGCTCTCGTCAGCGGACTTGGCTGAGGCCATACAATTATTATTAGAGGAGAGGCTATGACAAAGGATCCGTCACAAGCACATATATTGATCATTGATGATCGACCGGAAAACATTCACTTACTGTCTACCATGCTCAAGCAAGCCGGTTATCAACAGCTGAATGGGCTCACCGATCCTCGCCTTGTTACCGATGCTCTCTCCCCCGTTCCTGACCTGATTTTACTCGATATGCGGATGCCGCAGCGCTCTGGCTTACTGGTGCTGGATGATCTTAATGACGCTTTAGATGAGCATTGCCCGCCCGTGATGGTACTCACCGCAGATAATGACCTGAATTTGCGTAACCAAGCGTTATGCCGTGGCGCGATTGATTACATCAGCAAACCCTTTGATCACGATGAGGTGTTGCAACGGATTCAAAACCTTTTGTATCTGCAATTGAAAACCCGTAAAGAGCGCGATCAAGCGGCACGGCTGCAAATGCTGGTTAACAAACAAACGGCGGCTTTACGCGCGCTTTCTTTGACCCATCCGTTAACCGGGCTACCAAATCGTCGTGCATTATTAGATGCCGCTGAGCGCCAGCTGAGCAAAGGGCCGGTGACTGTGATGATGATTGCCTTAGATGGCATGGAAGCGGTGACCAAACACCAAGGTCATTTAATGACAGAGGCACTATACAAACAAGTGGCCAATCTGCTAGCCAATAGTACAGTGGCGCGCCCACATCGCATTGGCGTTTGGGATAGCACACGACTGGTGATGCTGATTGAAGAACACGATAACCATGCCATAGAAAAAGCCGCGCGCATCAATCGGTTGATCAGCGGACATCACACGCTCGATGGGCGTTTAATGTTTTTACGTTGCCACATTGGTATCAGCCGCACGGAGCTTGAGACACAAGATGTGGCGCAACTGTTTCGTCAAGCCATTTTAGCGATTCCGACGGATGACCAACTTATCGGCGAATATCAGCCTGAGCTTGATAGCCAAGCTCAGCGCGCGCATTTGATTCGCACCGAATTAGGGCCAGCACTACAAAGCGGACAATTATCACTGGTGTATCAACCCAAATGGCGATTAGACGGCGGTTTGATGATAGGCGCGGAAGCGCTGTTGCGTTGGCAGCATCCGACCCTTGGGGCCATCAGTCCGGCGGAATTTATCCCCATCGCCGAACGCAGCGCAGACATGATCCAACTGGGCGACCACGTACTGGTGATGGCCTTAGCCGCGGTTGAATGTTGGCGAAAAAATAAACTGATCAACGATAGCTTTCACCTGTCAGTCAATGTTTCTGCCCAGCAGTTTCGCCCCGGCTTTGCTGACAGCGTCTTAGCTCGGTGCCAGGCAGTTGATGTCCCTTTGCATCTGATTCAATTAGAGGTGACAGAATCAGCACTGATCCAGCACATGTCGGTGGCACTGAAAGAGCTACAACAATTGCGAGATGCAGGCATGCATATCGCCCTCGATGACTTTGGCACCGGCTACAGCTCGCTCAGTTACCTTAAACAGTTACCGGTCGATTGGGTCAAACTTGATCGCAGCTTTATCCAAGACTTGGCTACCAACGCCAGTGATAAGCACTTGGTGGGTAGCGTGATTGATTTGGCCCATGGCTTTGGTCATGGTGTGGTCGCCGAGGGCGTCGAAAAAGAGGACCAGCAGTATGTGCTACAAACCATTGGCTGCGACCAAGTGCAGGGCTTTTTATACGCACGGCCGCTAATCCAAGAGGGATTTGAACAACTGCTTAAAACCGCCAACCAAGGCAACGCGACCATTAATAGCAACGCAACGAACAATAGCAATGCAACCAGCAACAGTAATGAGATGGCCTAAACGCGCAATTAGCACCCTCAACCTTGCGCTTTATCACTAAGGTTTATATTCTGACCGTGTTAGTCGGGGAGCAAGCAATTGCTGAGACTGCGAAAGCAGGACCCGTAGAACCTGATCCAGTTAGCACTGGCGGAGGGAACTGACGTGCTCAGCACACAAGGTCGCGCCATCGTGCGTGGTTTTGTCTCCTTCCGCCCCTCATGATTAAGGGGCCAATATGAACCAATCACCACCTGTTATTCTCACCATCGCCGGCTCAGACAGCGGTGGGGGAGCTGGTATTCAAGCCGATATTAAAGCGATTTCAGCCACGGGCGGCTATGCCTGCTCGGCGATCACCGCCTTAACTGCACAAAATACCTGTGGCGTTGAGGCCGTCTCGCCGGTCGACCCAGCGTTTGTTCGCGCGCAACTGAATGCTGTGTTATACGACATGCCGGTACGTGCCGTGAAAATCGGCATGCTCGCCAACCAAGCGATTATTCGCGAAGTAGCCGCTGTGCTCGCGCGCTCCCCGCATTTACCGGTCGTGCTCGATCCGGTCATGATCGCCACCAGCGGCGATCCGTTATTAGATGATGACGCCATGGATGCACTGATCAATACATTGATCCCGCGCGCGACCATTTTAACCCCCAACTTGCCAGAAGCCGCGCGTTTAACCGGGTGTCCTGTTCCGACAACCACCGAGGAGATGTACGCCTTAGTGCCGGCACTGCGCAAGCTAGGATGTCCGTATGTGATGCTAAAAGGCGGGCACTTGCATCATGCGCCAGAGAGTCTGGATGTGTGGATTAGCCGAGATACGTGTCAAACCCTGAGTGCGCGCCGCATTGAAACGCCTAACACCCATGGCACAGGCTGTTCACTGTCCGCGGCGATTGCCTCGTTTTATGCGCAGGGACTGACACCCATTGACGCCGGGCGAGCGGCTAAGCGTTATCTCACTGACGCCTTAGCGCATAGCCAACAGTTAACCGTTGGAAGAGGGGCAGGGCCGGTACATCATTTTTTCGCCTACCCCGCTGATGAGAGTGTTTATTTATCCAAGCATGCGTTGGTTGAATCGCACGCTCTCGTTAAATAATGCATTTGATTAAATAGCGTGCTTACGCAGCGGACCAATGCGGCAAGCGCTGGGCGGCGATATAAAAAAGACGGTCGCCCGGCAATACTTTTGTCCCCACTGGCGGGTTCAAAACAATACCTTGGCCTTGGTCGATCCCAATTAAGGTGGCGTCATATTCTTGCTTGAGCTGACCAAAGAGATCGCCGGTATCGATTTCTGTTGCGTTACTCGGATAACGGGCACAGTATTGCGTCATCCCTTGTGACGTGCTCAAAAGCTCATGATGCAACTGACTTGAACCGGGATCCACCGCCGCTTTTGCTAGCATTTCGACCGATACCGACGGCACACATTCCGCATGCGGGTAGTGCTGTTTGAGGATTTGGCTTATCGCATCATCTTGAAAATACGCTAATAAATGCGCTGACGGATTTTTATGTGCGCAGAACAGAGCCGCTGACAAAGTAATATCATCTTCTGGGTTATCAATAATAATACTCGAGGCATGCTCGACCTTGGCGCGAGCAATGCCTTCAGCATCGGTAAAACTTGCCACGCGCACAAATTCCACCTCACCAGGCAGTGGGTTTTCGATTTCTGCGCGCGCACAAAGCACAATCGGGCGCTCACCATGCACTCCGCTTTGCAATAAACGAATAAGCTGTATCGTACGTTGTCCGTTCCAGCCTAAGATAAGAAGATGATTTTTCACACTAATACTCCGTTTTCCTTGTAACCCGCGTCGCCAATAATCCACCAGTGATCCGGTGACATGCCCAATCACCACCGCAAACAACCCTAAGCCGCCGGGAATAATCCAAAAAGACGTGATCCATTGCCCCCACTCAGTAACGGGGGAATAATCGCCGTAGCCAACGGTCGAGGCCGTCACAATCAAGTAATACACATAGCGGCTCAGCGACTGGGTCATCGCGGTCTCGCCCGCTCCATATAAAAGTAGCCAGCCAATCACGCCATAGGCGAGTACCACCAAGCCGAGCATACGCCCGTTCAAATGGGCGAAGCGGCTGATAATCCAACGTTTAAAAAGCAACCAAAAGGTCATAAATTTTCGCTCATTCACTTCAGTGATCGCAGTATGAAGTGATTTGCGTCAGGTTTACAGTGTAAATCAGGCGCTTGGCGTCAATGCGATCACAGTTTAATCGATTGTATGCATGTATTGTCTTACAAAGCGTACAATGGAGAGAGCGAATCAATGGAGGGCTTTGCGTGTTTATATCTCGGCGTCAACTTGAACAAGAGCAGCAAAAGCAGGTTGCTCTGCAGCAAAAAATTGAGCAAATTAATCATACCATCGACGCGCTGAATGCAGAGAAAGGCGCATTGCAGGCAGAGCTGGATACCGTCGCGAAAAAACGCCAAACCGGCAAAGCGATCGACGCCAACTTATGCCACTTTGGTGATTCGATCAACGCCACCCAATCTTCACTGGCGACCCTGGCGGACACCATTAACGGTGAAAAAGAGCGTGTGACCGAAGTGAGCCATCAAGCGGCATCATGTGCCGAGCAAGTCAATGACCTTGCGCGCCATGTGCAGTCGTTATCTTCGCAATGTCAGCAATCGTCGGAAGCGATTCGTTCACTCGATCAACACGCACAAGAGGTGAGTGGCATTGTCAATTTAATTCGCGATGTCGCCGATCAAACCAACCTGCTGGCGCTAAACGCAGCCATTGAAGCGGCACGCGCCGGCGAGCAGGGCCGAGGTTTTGCGGTGGTTGCCGATGAAGTACGCAACCTTGCCGAGCGCACGTCCACTGCCACCCAAGATATTACCCAGCTGGTGGAAAAAATTCGTGCGGGCAGCAGCCATGCGTGTACGCTCACCGATACCCTTGCCACTGAAGCCATTCAATACAGCGAACAAGGCCAACAGGTTGCCGATGCCATGGCCACCCAAAGTGAGCAAGCACAGCACAGCCGCACCACCATTAAAGCCTCTGCACTGCGCGCCTTTTGTGAACTGGCAAAACTTGATCACATCAGCTTTAAATTTGCGATATACCGCGTGGTATTAGGCGAAGACAGCATGATGGCGGACGATGTCACCGATCACACCCAATGCCGACTCGGCCAGTGGTATAACCATGGTGAAGGGCAGCAATATTTTGGTCAGTTGCAAACGTTTAAAGCCATTGCCGCGCCTCACGAGCAAGTGCACACCCATGCCAAGGCTGCGGTGGCAGCGTTTCATGCTCAACAACCCGATCAAATGGTCACCGCATTAAAAGAGATGGAAAACGCCAGCATGACGGTGATCGATAAGCTTGAACATCTCGCAATAGAAGGGAGTGAAGAGGTGGCGTAACAACGGGGTGTTAAATCGACGAGCTCATGGTAATCTCAAGTCAAACCAAGGAAAGATGGCCGAAGGAGGCTGAAGTAACCATGACGTCGATTGCACTACTCGATGGTGGCCTAGGGCAAGAAATTTATCAACGTGGCCCCGATGTGAGCTCTAAGCTTTGGTCGGTCGCGGTGATGTTAAAACATGCCAATATTGTCAAAGACGTGCACAAAGATTTTATCCGTGCCGGCGCGAAAACACATACCTTAAATACCTATCCTGCGACACCCACACGTCTGGCCAAAGCGGGGTTGAGCGATAAAATCAACACCATTTATCAAAAAGCCTTCGAAGCGCTAGAGCAAGCCGTGGATGAGACAGGCGCCGATGTCGATATTGCCGGTTGTTTGCCACCGCTGGTGGGCAGCTACCTCGGCCAGCCGCAACGCAGTTTTGATGACATGAAAGCCGAGTTTTTGCACATTGCCCGCTTGCAGCCTCATGTGGATGTGTTTTTAATTGAAACCATGACCAACACCCTCGAAGCGCGCGCGGCCTGTGCTGCGGCCCAAGAGCAAGGCAAACCCTATGGCGTCGCGTTTCGGTTAGAGGCTGCAGGCACCTTGCGCTCGGGCGAGTCACTTGAACAAGCCATGCACGCGGTCACTGACTACGCGCCGACAGCAGTGATGCTCAATTGCTGCGACCCAGAAGTGCTTACTACGGCGATGCCAAAAATGGCCACCCAAGCCAACATTGTCGGTGGCTATGCCAACGCCTTTAAATCGGTAGAAGACATGGCCAAAGGCAGCAAAGCCGATGCCCTAGAAGCGCGAGAAGATCTCTCACCCTTAGTCCACACCGAACGCGTACAACAATGGATTGCCGACGGCGCCCTGGTGGTCGGCGGCTGCTGCGAAATCACCCCCGCCCACATCCAACACCTCGCGCAAACCCTTGATCAGTCCCACGAGATCATCAAGTTTTCGCAGTTGAGGGGTTAAGGCTTTAACGCGTTCCCACGCGCCGGCGTGGGAGCGAACAAGCATGAGATCACAGTGGAACTCTAACAACTCACTCAATCAAGCTTATCCATCATTCTGCGGGCACGAAAACGGCTCCTCGCGTATAGCGTCAAGTATCCTGATACTGGGAGAGGAGGGACGAGTAAAGTTGAGGACTCTGAACTGCCAAGCAGATAGAAAATTAGGGTGATAAGGTTTATGATTATGACAAAGTGGTTTTTTTTATAAACCAGTTCATTGCTTGAGAGGATGCCATGTTTGCAGAACGCCTAGAACGAGCTCGTAAGGCGGCCGGGCTATCAATGAGTGCATTAGCCAATGAAGTTGGCCTGTCCGCTAACGCTATTAAAAAGTACGAGCATGGCACGACAATGCCTTCATCTTCGAACCTACTGAAGTTGGCAAAAGCTCTCGCTGTGCGCTCAGAGTATTTCTTTCGCCCAACGAAGGTGAAACTAGAAGGTGTTGAGTACCGCAAGCGTGCGAGTACACCAAAGAAAATGCTGGACCGAATCAATGGTGACGTTCTAGACCAAGCTGAACGTTGGCAAGAGCTATTAGCGTGTTATCCCGATTCGGTAAAACCCATTCCTGAGTTTGCGTTACCAGAAGCGCTTCCAGAGCAAGTTACTTGTTTAGAGCAAGTCGAAGCGTTAGCCATCCAAATGCGTCATGCCTGGGAACTTGGCTTAAATCCAATTCACGATATGATCGATACCCTCGAAGCCAAAGGGGTGATGATCATTACCACTGATGTCGAAACGAACAAAAAGTTTGATGGTTTAGCGGGGAAAATTGGCAACACCCCCGTCGTTGTTATCTCTACTGCTCAAAGTGGTGACCGTCAGCGTTTCACCTTAGCACATGAGCTAGGGCACTTAGTGGTACACGGGCGTTTAGCAGAAGGGATTGATGAAGAGAAAGCATGTAATACCTTTGCGGGGGCATTCCTTTTACCAGCACAAACGCTTATTGCGCACTTGGGTAAAAAACGCCGCCATATTGAACCGCGCGAATTGCTCATGCTAAAGCACGAATATGGTATCAGTATGCTGGCGGCACTGTTTCGAGCGCGTCAATGCGGCATTATTACGCCAGCGACGCAGAAGAATTTGTTTATGCTGTTCAGTAAAAATGGCTGGCGAACGCTAGAGCCAGGTAACGCCTATCCACAAGAAACCACTTACCTACATAAACAGTTGGTCTATCGCGCTTTGGGTGAAGAGTACATTGGAGAAGCTAAAGCCGCTGAACTTCTAGGAATGTCACTGTCCGGCTTTCATAAAGAGCGTAAGTTGGAGATGCCTATTAACGAGCAAGTCGCTCAGGAAGGGTAATGTGCAGCAACTTCTAATTAGCGATGCCAATATTCTAATTGACATGGAAGAAGGCGGTTTATTGGAAGCAATGTTTCAGCTGCCCTACGGCTTTGCAACGCCAGATATCCTGTTTTATGAAGAGCTCGAAGAAGAGCATGCTCACTTACCTGGCTTAGGATTAGCGCTAAAAGAGGTTTCTTCCGAATCAATGATGTATGCCATGAAGCTAACAGGGACCTATACCAAAGCTAGCAGAAACGATTGTTTCGCGCTTGCGTTGGCCAAACAAGAGCAATGTCCGTTACTGACCGGCGATATGGCGCTCAGAGTCGCCGCAGAAAAAGAGGCTGCCATTGTCAAAGGCACTATCTGGTTGGTGGGCCAGCTGGTGGTTCATCAGCAAATCAATATAGAAAAAGCGCGAGATGCTTATAGGCAGATGCAAGCCAACGGCAGGCGCTTACCATGGGCACTGGCGGAGCAAGCCCTAGCGGAACTAAAGCAAGAACAGTAAAAGTGTGTTTACTCGTTCTCACGCTCCCGCGTGGGAATGCATGCGGTGTTTGAACCATAATCGCGTGGAGTTTTTTTAGTTATACTTCTWTGGTTAGCGTAATAAAGCCGTCGAGAAGTCAAGAATATATTTAAATGTGGCCCTGATCACATCGTGACGCCTAACCTAAGACAGAATACTTCATATTTTGGGTTGTAATTAGTATATATT